>JAGNRX010000114.1 GCA_017988355.1 Bacteroidales bacterium
GGAAAGAAGGTTAGCTGCTTCTATTATTGCCAAAGGGTCTCCTGCTTTTGCCTTAGTTGCAACAGAAATATAATGCCTTGCCATAGAATCATAGTTTGATATCATATCACTAATATTGTTTATTGAGTTTGCAACCTTGTTTACAGACTTAAATGCTGAACATTGGGTGAAGATTATTGGTGAAACTAATAGCATTATAATGATAATTAGTCTTGAAATTCTTTTCTTAATCATGTTGGTTCTTTTTTAAATTAATTTCTTTTTTCAATCTACAAATGTAAGTCTTTTTTATTTATTTTCTATCTTTGCCGAAATTAATATTGATTAAAAAAATAATAGAAGTGGAAAGAGATAAAATTAAATCCTTATTAGAACGTAGAACAATAAGAGAATATACCGATAAAGAAATAAGCCAAGATACCTTAAATAACCTTCTTGAAGCAGGAATTAGAGGGTCAAACTGTGGTAATATGCAAATATATTCTATTATCGTTACCCAAGATAAAGAAAGAAGGAAAGAGTTGAGGAAGTTTCATTTTGGACAAAAGATGGTGGAAGAAGCTCCTGTTGTCCTAACTATTTGCGCAGACTTAAACCGTTTTCACAAGTGGTGCTTACAAAGAGGAACAAGCGTTGAATATGATAACTTCCTTTGGTTAAATATAGCAACCATTGATGCAACAATAGTAACCCAGTCAATCTCCAATGCAGCTGAAGCCTTAGGTCTTGGCATCTGTTATATGGGAACAGTAAACTATATGGCAAGGCAGATAGGCGAGTTCCTTAATCTTCCAAAATACGTGGTGCCTGTTACAACCATAACATTAGGATACCCAAAAGAAAACCCACCACTAACAGAAAGACTACCACTTGAAGCAGTTGTTCACTACGAAACCTATAAGGATTACAGCAAGGAGGACATTGACAGATTATATATTCCTTTTGAAGAATTGCCTCAGTCAAAGAAATACTGCATAGAAAGCAATAAAGAAAACCTTGCCAAAGTATTTACAGAAAGTCGCTATAAGGGAGAAGATAATCGTGCATTTTCAAGAGCTTATATTGACTTTATATCTGAGCAAGGCTTTAATAGAAACGAATAAACAAGAGAAATAATGGCACATAATCACTCACATGGACATTCTCATAACCATTCAAGTGGGGAGTCTTCAAAGAATATAATAATTGCATTCTTCTTAAATCTAGTATTTGCAATTATTGAGCTTATAGGAGGACTGCTAACCAATAGTGTTGCCATACTTTCGGATTCCGTTCACGACTTCGGCGACTCAATTTCCCTCCTTATTGCTTGGCTATTTCAAAAGAAATCCCAGCAAGGAAGAAATGCCAAATACTCTTATGGATATAAACGTTTCTCACTTCTTGGCTCTGTTTTTCTTTCAGGAGTTTTGTTTGTAGGTTCAATGTTTATTTTTGTTGAAGCAGTAAAAAGACTATTCGACCCCCAACCTGTTCACGCACAAGGAATGTTCTGGCTTGCAATACTCGGAATTGTGGTTAATGGAGCTGCTGCCCTGAGAGTGAAAAAAGGAAAATCACTTAACGAAAGGGTAGTCTATATTCATATTATGGAAGATGTCTTAGGCTGGGTAGGAGTTTTGGTTGTTAGTATTGTGATGCTATTTGTTGATCTCCCAATCCTTGACCCAATTTTGTCAGTTGCAATAACCATTTGGGTACTATATAATGTCTATAACAACCTTAGAGATACTTTTAAGATACTTCTTCAAGCTGTACCTGATGATGTGGATATTGAAAAGATGAAACAAGATATAGGAAACATAGAAAACCTAATCTCAATCCACGACTTTCATATCTGGTCACAAGATGGAATATCACATGTTATGACCTTGCATGCCGTTGCAGACAAAGACCAGCTTATTATTAAAGAGAAAATAAGAGAGATAGCCCAAACCTACGACGTATCTCACGTAACCGTAGAGTTTGAGCCATCTAATATTCCTTGCCAGTACGAAGAGTGCAAGGATTAAGCCTATTTCTTAGAACTTATACTGAAGTCTTAGGGTAAATACATTATCCTTTATATCCTTATTATAGGTAAGGCTTGCGTTTGTCTTCTCATTCTTGTTAAAATCATAAAAAGCCATAAGCCTAAGTGCAGAATTGATTTGCCATAAACCACCAACGCCAATAGTTGACATTGTTAAATCTGCTTTATTACTTATTTCGTCACCTTGCATTTCTGTGTTTGGGTCAAGATAAGAGTATTTAACAACAAAGGTTAGGGGAGTTTTGTAAATATCTTGCAAGAAATAAACATAGCCTCCTGCAAAAGGTCTTTGGTATGAGAAAGCGGCTGTTGGAACATAGGAATTTGATTCAGGTGAAGCAAAGTCTCCAAGAACTGAAGGCTGGTATCCAAATAAGTATTCCCCTCTTAGGCTTGTTGAACCCATAATAGTCTTGATTGCAAACTGAGCATCGAAACTAAAATACTGCCTCTTATTCATTTGATTGCTCTCAACCTTTTCACTTATCCAAGCACCATTTCGTACAGTATAGAGAAGAGAATCTGCATTATTCACACTACCTGCATATAATGAAGCTCCTAATCCAAAGCTTATCTTAGAAATTGATTTTTCATACTTCAAACGTGCAACGAAATCCATCTTAGAATTATCATCTACGCGTATCCCATTTCCAGAAAACAAACCTAAGTCAAGCTTTAAGCCATCGAGGAATGAGGTTTTAGGAGCAGTAATTCTTAGTTGTGTTCCAAGGTCTTTCTCATCTGGAATAAGTTTATTTACTATTAGGGAATGCTCTGGTGACTCCCTTTTTGAAGATGAATAATTTACCTCATCACTAAAACCAACGTAGATTATCCCAGTCTTTAGTGAGAACATATTTAAGTAAGGGTCATCAAGCTGAATATAAGCCTCCTTTATCTTAACTCCTTTTTCAGAAATATCCAATCCAAACGCTGCTTTCATAAATTTTTCTGAGTATTGGAACTTAATCCTACTCCTTCTTAAACCATAGCGAGTGAAGAAATCAGCATCCTTGCCGTCAATTACTTCGTCATATCTTCCACCATTGGCTCCCGTTCTTGTCTTTGCACCAATTTGACCAACTTCTGCTTGAGCCTGAATATAACCTGAGACTTTGAACTTCTCAAGAGTTTTAATCCTCCAAGAGGTTGAGTCTATCCTTTTGTTTAAATCATTTGTCCTGTTTTCTAAAAAATTAACTCTATCCCCAAGCTTATCCCCAGGTTGAGCATTTGCTTGCATTGTCATAAAAGATAATGCACCTAAGACTAATAGTAATTTACTCTTCATATCGTTTTTTATTAATGTTTGATTTGACAAATATATACATATAATATTAAATAGCCACAATATAGGCATTTAATATAAAAAAATCACTAATATAAACTGCTGAATCAAAGAGCCAAACTCCCCAATTAAAGAGTCCAACTCGTGACATGGGCATGTCGCACTCGCTGACATGGGTATGTCAGACTCCCTCACATGGGTATGTCAGCATGCGTGAGATGGGTATGTCAGCGACTGCGACATGGGTATGTGAGCGAGTGCGACATGGGTATGTCGTGAGTTTGAAACAAAGATTCAATAGTTCTACTTAGGGTTTCAATAGTTCTACTTAGGGTTTTGATAGTTATAATTAGGCTTTGGGTTTTTGGAAACAGGATTTTAATTTTCCTTTATGGGGTCTATTTTCGGAAAATCTTTGTAATTTTACATCCTCATTTACTTAAAGGCTTTTTATATGAAATTTGAAGAATATTTCAACCCAATTGATATTGATGCTTTGGGCTTAGTTGTAAATCATCACCAAAGACGTCTTAGTCAAACCATACTTACCTACTGCGATAAGGACGAATTTCCTGCCTTAGAGAGTATTGATATTGCTATTATTGGGGTTATGGAAGAGAGAAACGCCTTCAATAATAGAGGATGCTCACTTGCTCCTAACCAAATCAGAAAGTACTTATATAATCTCTTCCCTCACCAAAAAGAGGCGAGGATTGTTGATTGTGGAAATCTAATTATTGGAAATCAGATTGAAGACACCTACACCGCACTTGCTGATATTATTGCTGAACTTCTTCACTTACGTATCATTCCTATCATTTTGGGAGGTTCACAAGACATAACCCTTGCAAATTATAGGGGATATGAAAACATAGGACAGATAATTAATGCCTTCACAATAGATAGTTCGATTGATATTTCTGGAGATAGTGATGAGTTTCATTCAAAGTCTTATATTACTTCAATGCTTTGCCGTGAGCCAAACTACTTGTTCAACTACACACATGTTGGTTACCAAGAATACTTTGTTGAAAGAGATATACTGGGTCTTATGGACAAGCTCTATTTTGAGTGTTATAGGGTGGGGGCTATTCAAGAAAACTTAGATAATGTTGAGCCACTTGTTAGGAATGCTGATATGATTTCGGTGGATATATCTGCTGTTCGTCAGAGTGATGCTCCTGCAAATGGCAACCCTTCTCCTCATGGACTTTATGGGCAAGAGCTTTGTAAACTTGTTCGTTATGCTGGGATGAGTGACAAATGTAGCTCGATAGGTTTTTATGAAACAAATCCTCTTTTCGATATTA
>JAGNRX010000115.1 GCA_017988355.1 Bacteroidales bacterium
TCCTTTGACTCTGTAAAAACTTTAATATCTCTTCTTCCAAAAGCTTCAAATACTTGGTCTTTTGTAATTTCAGCCAATCCCTTATGAGCAATTGTATGAGGGTTAAAATAAACTATTGCCTCATCTGCCATATCCATACATCCATTATATTGCAAAAGAAATTCAGCATTTAAACTGCTAAAGGTGTGAAGCTCCATTACTGCAATTAGTTTTCTATTAGGATATTGTTCTTTTAGGGCTGAAACTGTTGCTTTAAGTTTTGAGGGAGAATGAGCAAAGTCTTTGTAAATTTCAACGTTTTTGTTTTTCTTTACAAGCTCCAAACGTTTAGAGGCACCTGTAAAACTGCCAACTTCTCTTAGAAAGTCTTCATTACTAACTCCAATCCTTTCACAAACAAGCATAGCTCCGTAAAGGTTCATTAAGTTATGTTTGCCAAAAACTTCAATTGGATATTCTTTTTCTTTCCAAATAACAAAGGTTTTACCATTTTCAATTTTGTGAGCAATTATGCTATAAGGGAATTTCTCTATATCCTTTCTCGACTCTTCAGAAACCTTCTTCACAATCTCATCTTCCTTACAATATATCAATGAACCATTGTCTCTTATCATTTGACTGAAAATGCGGAATTGGTCAACATATATTTCAAAAGTAGGGAAAACATTTATATGATCCCAAGCTATTCCACTTATTAATGCAATATTTGGTTGGTAGAGGTGGAACTTTGGTCTAAGGTCAATAGGGGAGGTCAAATACTCATCACCCTCAATAACCATATACTTTGACTCTTCACTTATTTTAACCATAACCTCAAACCCTTCAAGTTGTGCCCCAACCATATAGTCGGTGTCAATATCCAGTTTGTTTAGAACATGGAGAATCATTGCAGTTATAGAGGTCTTTCCATGGCTTCCTCCAATCACTATCCTTGTCTTTTCTTTTGACATCTCATATAAAAACTCAGGATAGGAATATATCTTTATCCCTTTTTCTTGTGCCTTTATTAGTTCTGGGTTATCCTTTTTTGCATGCATACCAAGAATAACGGCATCCAAATCACCTGAAACATTATTAGTATCCCAGCCAATTGTTTTTGGCAATATCCCATACTTTTCTAATCTTGATTTTGCTGGATTAAAAATTTCATCGTCAGAACCACTAACCTTATGACCCTTCTTACATAGTGCTATTGCTAAATTATGCATCGCACTACCTCCAATTGCAATAAAATGAACTCTCATATATCTTCTATTATTTACACACAAAATTAATAATTATTTGATACTCTACACGAAAAAAGATATAAAAAGTTTGTTTTTATAAAATTCTGTAGTATATTTGCACCTTAGAACATAATAATAAATAAATAGTTTTAACAAAAACAAAATTAATCATGAAAAAAACATTTCTTCTTTTAGCAGCCCTTTTAGTAGGTGCTACAAGTGCAAATGCACAAAGGTTTATTTCAACTGATGCAATGACTACAGCAAACAAAAATGTAGTTAAAGAATCAGTAGCTAAACCATTTAAACAACAAGTAGCTAATGCTACAAAGGATTTCGTTTATGGAACTCCAGTAATTGCTGTTAGTTTTGATGATCCTTCACAATATGCTATGGAAAACCTTGGTGGACACACAGCAGGAACAGGTCCTGGTATGTTCCATCGTTTTGATACAAGTGCTGCATCTGCAACTGCACTTGCTGCAACATTCCCTAGATTCTATTCATTCTTTGGAATTGCAACAAACGGATTTTACTATGTTGCAAGATATGCAGGTAATAACCAACCTTCTGGATACCGAATTGGTGATGGTTTTGCTTTAATTTCTCCTTATGATGTTTACGCAGCAGAAGGAACAAACACAAAAGCATTCAACACAGCAGTTAGAATCACTGAGCCTATAGCTACAATGGGATTCAATACAGTTGATGTTGTTTTCAATCAATACACAATGCGTTTCAACCAAGACCGTTATTTCTTAGACTATAGTACTAGTGCATCATTTGCAACTTACGATTCAATAGAATTTAACATTAAAGGACTTGAATTAGGTGCTAATGATATGACTCGTGGTCAAAAAATTGTAACTCTTCCAGTTGCTACTACAGTTGATCAAACAGCTCTTTATATTCGTTTCCGTTACAAATGTGATAATTTAACTACAACTAACCTTCCTTCAGGATACCGTTGGTTGATTGACGAAGTTGAAGTTTATGATGGACCAGAATACAGAATTAACTTAGTTTCTTCAAATCACCACTATGCTGCTTACGGTGTAGTTCCTTCTGAAATGCTTTTAGACACTTTGACATTTACTGCTGTTGTTGAAAACACTGGTGGAAATACATTATATAATGCTTCTGTTCAAGAAAAATTCCATAATGCAACTGACATAGTTTTCCCTAATGTATTTGGAAGTTTCCTTAATTTCGTTAACGCAGGTGATTCTCCTGTAAACTTAACAACTGCAATGAGAGTTGATACAACAACAAACTCAACAGGTGCTATTACTGCAATTGATATCAGAAGACATGTTGAATTAGAAGCTTCTTCAACTCCTATGTATAATCAAAACACTGGTTTATATGGTGTCTCTGCAGGTATAAAATATTTAGAAACTGCAGCTGGAACAGATTATAGCGTTCTTCCAATGGAAGATTCACTATACTACAGAGTTTCTCAAATGCCAGTAGCAACAGATAGAGTTGGAACAGCTCGTTGGGCTTCTGACGTTGACGTTCTAATTGAAGGAAAGTCTTGGTCTTATGGTGTTCAAGAAGGTTATATCTCTGAAGAGACCCCAGGATCAGCAGTTGCTGGTTACGAAGTTTGTAACCGTTTTGTAACTCCTGCTAACCTTCCTGAAAACACATATTATGCAAAAGGAGTAGAACTTGTTCCTGGTGCAGACTCATGTGATGCTGGACTTGCAGTTCAAGTTTCTTTCAAATATATGGACTTTCAAGCTGCATCTGCTGATGCTTATATCCAACCATACTTAGTTAGTAATGCTCCAGTTGTTTCTGCTGTTACAACTATTCCTGAAGAAAATTTAAATAATGGAATCTTCACAAACGAAGCGGCTACTGAATGGACTTCAACATTTAATTCAGTTTATCTACCATTCCAACAAGAAGGTATTGCTTTAGAACCTGACCAATGGTATTTTGCATGTTACAAATTATTAGATGATGGTAGATTCTTAGTAGGAAGAGATGACAGAGATTACTTACCAACATTCCAAACTTTTGACTGGTATTCAAATCTTGTTTTCACTCCTGGTGAAACAGTAGGTTACTCATGGGGATATCCTTTCGGTGAATGGTTCTCTAACTACAACCAACCAATGATTCGTTTGATGGTTTCTAAAAACCCTCTACTTTCTTCACTTGACGGAATAAACAATCTTCCATCTTTCAATTTGAATGCTTATCCTAACCCAGCACAAAACGAAACTACAATCGAATACACTCTAACTTCTAATTCAAATGTTGTTATTACAGTATCTGATATTATGGGAAGAGAAATTGTAAAATTAAATGAAGGATCAAAAGCTGCTAATTCAGTTAACAGAGTTGCATTAAACACTGCTAACATGAACAATGGTACTTACTTCTATACAATTAACGCTAATGGAATTAAAGAAACTAAAAAGCTTGTTATCAACAAATAAGTCTTGATATTTCAAATTCAATTAAGAGCCTGCAGAAATGTAGGCTCTTTTTTTATTTTGTTTTCCGTAAGAAATCAGTTTTAAAGTTGTCTTAATAATAATTAATTAGGCAAGATAATGATAAAGTTTCCGTTTATTATTATTACTTTTGTCCTCTTATTCAATTATGATAATTATAAATTAACCGATGAAAAGAAATTTAATAAAACAATTCTCAATTTTGATGCTACTCTTAGTCTTTAGCATTAAACTTTTAGCAGTGCCAGCAAACCCAACACCAATAACAGTTAAGCAACCTAATGGGAAGTCACTTACATTAACCATTAAAGGTGATGAAAAAGTTAACTGGTCATCAACCCTTGATAGATATACCCTATTAAGAAACAATGAAAATGTTTTAGTTTATGCACAATTAAGCGAAGCAGGAGATTTGGTTCCTTCAAGATATATTGCCTCTAACCCAGAGGAAAGATCACAAGACGAAAGAGCTTTCTTATCAACCATTTCTCAAGATCTTCGTTATAGTAGTAAGCAAATAAAAGAGAAGTTATCTTCATTTGAAACAGGAAACATTGACTATAAAGCAGTAACAAGCGGAACGTCTAAACTTCTATTAATTCTTGTGGAGTTTTCAGATAAACCATTTACCTATACTCAAAGCGATTTTAATAATTTATGTAATCAAGTTGGTTACAATGCAAATGGAGCAACAGGTAGCGTAAAAGATTATTATAGAGATAACTCTAATGGAGCTCTTAATATGGAGATAGATGTTGTTGGCCCAATTACTCTTCCAAACACATCATCATACTATGCACATAATCAAATGGCATCTTTAGTTTCCTCAGCATTGGCAGGAGTTGATCCTACAGTTGATTTTTCTCAATATTTGAATGGAGAATCAAAAGTTTCTAATATACACTTTGTTTTTGCAGGAAGATCACAAG
>JAGNRX010000116.1 GCA_017988355.1 Bacteroidales bacterium
CATTATGCGCTATCTCAACACAGTCAGGAAAAGGGAAGAAAGCATCGGATGCCATAACAGAACCCTTAAGGTCAAAGCCAAAGTGTTTTGCTTTTTCAATTGCTTGGTTAAGGGCATCTATTCTTGAAGTCTGTCCTGTTCCTGATGCAATTAATTGATTGTCTTTTACAAGAACAATAGCATTTGATTTTGTGTGTTTCACTATCTTGTTGGCAAAGCTAAGGTCTTGTTTTTGTTCTTTAGTAAGTGGGGTAGAGGTAACGCTTTCCATTGTTTCAGCCTTTTCAACCACTAAGTCTTTATCTTGAACCATTATTCCATTTAACGCTGTGCGGAATTGAACAGTCTCGTTATTTGTTTGCTTACGCTTTAAAAGTATTCTGTTCTTCTTTGATTTTAATAAGTCTAATGCTTCTTTACTATAATCTGGTGCTATGCAAATTTCCATAAATAGACTATTCATAAGTTCTGCTGTTTCTAAGTCTATTTCTTTATTAGTAACCAAAACACCACCGAAAGCAGAAAGAGGGTCAGCAGAAAGTGCATCTTTATAAGCGTCTTTAAGGTTTTCCCTACTCGCTAAGCCACATGCGTTATTGTGTTTGATGATAGCAAAGGTTGTTTCTTCAAAATCATCAATCAAACTGCAAGCTGCATCTATATCTCCTATATTATTATATGAAATCTCCTTACCATTGAACTGTTCAAAGCAAGCATCAAGGTCACCAAAGAACATCCCTTTTTGATGTGGGTTTTCTCCATAACGAAGAGTCTTTACATTAGAGTAGCTCTTCTTGAAGATAGGCATTTGAGTTTCCTTATTGAAATAATTAAATATTGCAGTGTCGTAGTGAGAAGAAACTTCAAAAGCGTAGGTTGCAAATCTTCTTCTTATTGAGAGGTCAGTTTGTCCTTTACTTTCATTAAGTATATCTAAGAATTCAGTATAGTAGTCAACCGATGGAACAATTACAACGTCCTTAAAGTTCTTTGCACAAGCTCTGATTAGAGATATGCCACCAATATCTATTTTCTCAATAATATCTTCTTCCTTAGCATCTGATGAAACAGTCTTTTCAAATGGATATAAGTCAACAATAACTAAATCTATCTCAGGAATACCATATTCTTCTATCTCTTTCTTATCTCCTTCATTATCTCTACGGTTAAGTATTCCTCCCATAACTTGTGGGTGAAGAGTTTTAACCCTTCCTCCAAGAATAGAAGGATAACCTGTTAGTGTTTCAACAGATATAGGCTTAATTCCTAAACCCTCAATAAAACTATATGTTCCTCCGGTTGAATAGATTGTTATCCCTAAATCGTCTAACTTTCTAACAATTTCCTCAAGTCCATCTTTATAAAATACTGAAACTAATGCGCTCTTAATCTTCTTCATCTTCACTCTTTTAATCTAAAAAATTATTATATCTATATATTAATTACCAAATTCAATATCTAATCCCTTTGCTGTCTTAACCATTCTTGAACCAGGGAAAACAAGATGGGGTTTGCTAATTGCTTTATCTATGCTAACACTAACTATTTCTGGATGACGGTAAGCAACCATTTCTCCAAACTTTCCTTCCAAAACAAGTTCAAAAGCTTTAACTCCAAACTCTGAAGCCAAAATCCTATCATAAGCAGTTGGTGTTCCTCCTCTTTGAACATGCCCTAAGACTGTTAACCTTATGTCGTGTTCAACTCCTGCATCTTTAAGCTCCTGCATAAGAACATTTCCTATTCCGCCAAGGTTATCATTAGTATATCCAATCTCGGATGACATTTTGCTTATCTTACCTTGAGTGGCTGAGTGAGCACCCTCGGCAACAATAATTATACAAAATCCTTTTCCTTTATTATATCTTGAATCTATCTTTTCTTTTATCTTTTCAATCTTATAAGGCATCTCTGGAATGATGCAAACATCAGCACCTCCTGCAATTGCACTATGGAGAGCTATCCAACCAGCATCTCTTCCCATAACTTCCATTATGAAAACTCTATTATGACTTGTTGCTGTTGTTACAAGTTTATCAATTGCCTCTGTTACTGTTTGAACTGCTGTTTGAAATCCAAAAGTAAAGTCTGTTGCTGAAAGATCGTTATCAATTGTCTTTGGAACTCCAATAATATTTAATCCTTTTTCAAATAAAGCTTGTGAAATTCTTTGAGAACCATCTCCTCCAATATTAATTACTGCATCAACGCCAAGGATTTGTAGTTTTCTAATCATTTCATCAGACCTGTCAACATAACTATATGTATTGTCATTATTCTTTATTGGCCAAGCAAAGGGACCTCCCTTATTTGTTGTTCCTAATATTGTTCCACCCTTAACTATTATTCCAGAAACACTTGCTGGGTCTAAGACAACAATTTCAGTTGGTTCTTTCAACACTCCATTAAATGATTCTATGCAACCAATCACTTCCCAGTCTTTTTCCTGTGAGGCTCTCTTAACAATTGCCCTTATCACAGCATTTAAACCTGGACAATCGCCTCCACCTGTAAGAATCATTAGTCTCTTCATAGTCCTTTATTCTTTTTCTTCTGGTTTGAAATATGTTAGTAGGTCTTCAATTTCTGTAAGGATTTCCTCTTGTCCTATCTTGCTAATTGCTGAGGAGGTAAAGTATTTTGGAAGTTCAACCCAGTCCTTTTGAAGAGCTTTAATAAACTCCTCTATGTTTTTCTGAGTTATTCTAACTGTTTGCTTGTCTATCTTTGTAAAGATAATAGAAAAAGGTATTCCATTTTCGCCTAAGAAACTAAGAAACTCTAAGTCTATCTTCTGTGGTGAGATTCTTGAATCAACAAGTACAAAGATTGATATTAGACTTTCTCTTTGTAGTATATAATTTGAAATCATCTTACCCCAGGTTGCTCTATTCTTCTTTGATGTTACTGCATAGCCATAACCAGGAAGGTCAACCAAATACCAATTACCATTAATCTCAAAATGGTTAATTAGCTGGGTCTTTCCAGGGGTAGAACTTGTTTTAGCAAGGTTCTTTTTGTTTGTTAGCATATTAATAAGAGAACTCTTACCAACATTACTCCTTCCAATAAAAGCTATTTCTGCCTTATCTGGTGGGGGGCATAGTTTGTGATCGGAATTGCTTACAGTAAACTCAGCTGTTTTAATTTGCATATGAGGTCTTTTCTTTTATTAAATTAATAGTGCATATAACGCTGCTTCTTGTCAGGATATATATCCTCAATGGTAACCAATATACCAGTTTCCTCAACATTGCTAAAATGTGTGTTAACTGATGTTCCAAATGATTTCATTGTTGAAGAAAGGTTCATATAAGCATTCACAAGTGGTGGTAAGTGTTCATTTCTTTCTCTAATTGCCTTAACCAAAATTAGGTAATCTTCCTTATAGCTTCTTCCATTGAAGAGTTTAACAAGTTCGTTATAGTCTGTCTCAATTTCAACAGGCTCTTTTGGATAAACCATACCCTCATTGTCTGGGAAGTGTTTCTTATAGAAATACAAGATATAATCTCTTGCCTTAATGTCTAAAGATGGATACATCGTAATCTTGCCAAAGAAATACTTAATCTCAGGATGAGTCTTTGCCATTGCTCCAAGTCCATCCCAAAGGTTATCTAAAGAGAACATACCCTTTCTTAAGCTATGAGTTGGTTGGTAGTCTGGACGAACAAAAGAGCGTCCAAGTTCGAGAGTGTTTGCTAAGTAGTTTTCTTTGAAGATATCTGTAAAATAGAAAAGCCCAGCAGTTGCACTTAATAGCTCACCACTTGAGTCAATAAAGATGTCATTTCCTAATATATATCTATATCCTCCAATTATCTCTTCATCCACAGGGTCCCAAACAAATAATTGCTTGTAGCAATGTGGCTCTGGTGCAATATCAAACTCATCAATATCACAGTCCTTTCCGCTTCCTCCTCCTTCTGCTCCAAAGCTAATCTCTCTCAAACGTCCTATCTCTCGCATAATGTTTGGAGATTGATGAGCAGTAGTGATATATATATCCCTTCCTCCTTTATTTGTCTTACGAAAGAATATATCTTTAGTAAGTTCTTCCTTGATTAGCTCTTTATCCACTTGTGGGATAACATAAGATACGTCCATTTTCTATTGGTTTTTTATATAGTTTTCAACTTTAAACTCTGCCTTAGGGTCTTTTGCTAATGAATAAACAAATTCTTTTAAAATATCTGCCCACTCTTTTTGGGAAAATCTCTTATCGAAGGTCTCAATTGGAATTGGCTTTCCAAATATAAGCCTTATTTTCTTCCCCTTTTGCTTAAACATCTCATCAGGAAGGAAGATTAGTTCTATATTGAATTTCAGCCCTATCTTCTTTCTAATATTAGCAAACCTATAAAAGAAATTTGAATTCCTTGCATCGGTATAAACAGGTATTATATCACGATTATACTCTATTGCTTTCTTGATAAAAGTCTTCTTCCAATCAAGGTCACTGATAATATTATTATGTCTTCTTGAAACCATGCCAGCAGGAAAGAACATCATGCAACTATCACTTGCAAATGCATCCTCGAGAGCTTGGTGATTATCGCTATTACGTCCATACTTATTAACAGAAATGAAAACATCCTTTAAAGC
>JAGNRX010000117.1 GCA_017988355.1 Bacteroidales bacterium
TGGCTCTGGCTCACAAGCACCAAGGTGATACCAAGTGCCATCAATCCAAACCTCAACCCAAGCGTGATTGTCGTCTGTATGTGCCCAGCGAGGAGTATAACACTGGCGAGCAGGAATAGAAACAGCCCTAAGAGCCGTTACAGTAAAGGTTGATTCCTCACCACAACGCCCATGCGATGTTCTTATGGTTGATAGAGGAGAAGAAGTTCTGCCATCAGCTCCCTTATAATTTACATATTCATGACACCAGTGATTAACTTCCAAAGCAGCGTCATACATAGTCATATTCTTTATCCTATCCTTTAGCTCATTAAAGAAAACAAGTCTTGAACTATCTAAGTTTTCATTATTAACCCTATAAACTAAAACAAAGTGACGGAATATCTCTTCTGGAATTGTTTTTCCCCATGCAAAATAATCCCTTGACTTGAATGCTGTTTTAATCTGAGAATTGAAAAATGCCTCATCATAATCTGCAATATCGCTTAGTGGCATATAAGCCTTAAGAAAACCCATTGCCTCTTCTTCTCTTTCAGATAAAGAATTGTTTGTTTGAGAATTAGCATTTAAAACAAATAGAAATGAAATACAAAATAGTAAATAAAACTTCCTCATAGACATAGTAAATTAATATATTTAGATTTAATAGATAGGTCTTATTTTGTCAAAATCTTATTATAATCACTTGGGCTTAAGAGTAGCTTAACAGCCTCTTCAACTTCGGTGTCTGATTTCAAAAGAGCCTCTATCCTTCCTTTTTGATAATAGTATCTAACAACAATTTCTGATAATAGTATATCCTTAATATCTTCTTTGAACTTGATTAAATCATTACTCTTATCTTTTTCAATCTTCTGCTTTAAGTCTTCAATAGTCTTTCCAATCTCTTCGCTATACTTTTCTTTTTTAGACATATCTTCAAGTTCTTTTAGTATCCTTTCAGTCATGGTGGAATATGAATAGTCTTTATCTTTAATGAAATCTGTAAATTGATTATATATTTTATCATCTATCTCAAAGTCCTTAGCAATTGGAATTGTAGGGTTATTCTTTACAAAGTCAGAAGCAAATTCAAAGGCAAGGAACTTAGTGATTATTGTCATTATTAGAGGGCTTGCATATTTTGGCTCAATCACAATATCTGGCTCAATACCAAATCCATCATAAACCGTTCTTCCTCCCTTTGTTTTGAAAGCAGTTTTTAGAGAATCTGGAAGCTTCATTGCCCTGCCGTTTTCGTCCCTATGCGAATAGTCAATGGCTTGAATGCAACGACCACTTGGGATATAGTATTTTGAAACCGTCACCTTCATTTGTGCATTATAGGTTAAGGGAATAATGTTCTGAACTAAACCTTTGCCAAATGTTCTTTGTCCCATAATTACAGCACGGTCTAAGTCTTGGAGACTTCCTGCAACAATTTCAGAAGCCGATGCAGAGTAGTTATCAACCAAAACAATAACAGGAATATTTAAATCAATAGAAGGATAAAGGGTTTTGAAGGTTTGGTTCTTTTCTGCAATCTTTCCTTTGGTTGAAACAATGTTTTGACCCTTATCAACAAATATATTAACAATATTAACAGCATCAGTAAGTAAACCTCCACCATTTCCTCTTAGGTCAAGAATTAATCCTGCCATCTTAGGATTTTTATTTTTTAGCTCCCTAAAAGCATTAGAGACATTATTTGCTGCATCTTTCGTAAATTCATTTAGTTTAATATAGCCTATCTCATTCTTAACCATTCCATAGTAAGGCACATTTTCAAGAGTTATCTCTTCTCTCTTAAAGATTTTTTCAACCTCAATGCCATCTCTTAATACCTTAATCCTAATTTCTGAACCAGCCTGTCCTCTAAGAAACTCCCTAACTTGGTCTGAACTCTTGTCTTTTGCAATTTGACCATTAACCTCTAAGATTATATCACCTGCTTTCAAGCCTGCCTTATCTGCTGGCAGTCCTTCATAGGGTTCTGATATCACTACCTGTCCGTTTTGCGTGTGAATTAAAGCTCCAATCCCTCCATACTGACCCATAAGTTGTAGTTTAACATCTTCAATATCCGACTCAGGGATATAGTTAGTGTAGGGGTCAAGTTTAGCCAGCATTGCATCAATTGCGTTTTTCATTAGCTCCCCTGGGTTAATGTCATCAACATAATTCAAGTGAAGGTTTTTATAAACAGATGAGAATATTTCAAGATTTTTTGATAGTTCAAATCCCTTATCTTCCTCTTGGGCTTTAAGCGTTGGAACTATAAGAATGAACGAAAGCAGAACAAGGATTATTCTTTTATGTAGCATAGAACTATATTGTTAAATTTGTAGCAAAGATACTCCAAACAAACAAATCTAAACTAAGTTTTATTGTATTAAATTCACTTTTTTAATTAAAAAGTTCCTAATTAGTGATTTTCTTCCTACTTTTGCAAGCTATTAGCAAAAAATTGAGAGAATTTAAATAACAACAACAAATAACATTTAGTAATGGCTATTATTGGTAGAATCAGAAAAAGAGCGGGTATAGCAGTTGCAATCATTGCAATAGCTATCTTATCATTTATTTTCAGCGACATCTTTACAAAAAACACAAGTGCCCCTAACAACATCGCAACAATTGATGGTGTTGAAATCACAAGGAACGAGTTTGAAGAAATGTCTCAAAACATTGAAACAAACATGAAGCAACAGTATAAGACAGATGCTTTAAATCCTGAACAAAGCTATACTGTACGTCAACAAGCTTATCAAGAACTTTTAAATGAAAAGCTATTGTCAGCTGAGTACGAAAAGATTGGTCTTACAGTTGGCAAAGAAGAGTTAAATGATATGTTCTTCGGAAACTTCGTTCATCCAATGGTTATTCAAAACTTCTCAGACCCTAAAACAGGAAGCTATAACAAGCAAGCAATAGCACAATACATTGCACAGTTTGCAAAACTTCCAGCAGAAGAACAAGCATCTTGGAAGAACTTTGAAAAATATGTTAAGAAGAGCCGTTTACAAGAAAAATACGAGAAACTACTTGCTAAGAGTATGTATATGCCTAAAGCACTTGCAGCACACCTTAGCTCAGTTTACGACAAGACAACAAATTCTCGTTATACCCTTCTTCCTTTCTCAGCAGTTGCAGACAACACAATTAAGATTGAAGAGGCTGATTACAAGAAATACTATGATGAACATAAGAACGAATTTAAACTAAACGAATCAATGCGTGATGTTGAGTTTGTTAAATTCCCAATCGTTCCATCACCAGAGGACATAAAAGCAATTAACGATTCAGTAATCTCAACCTATGCTCAATTCCAAGAGATATCTTCAATTGAAATTCCAGGATTTGTATCAAACGTATCAGATCAATACTATGACAGTAACTACTATAAGAGAGAGCAATTAGAACAAATAATACCAGATTCAATACTTTCAAAAGCAAGCATAGGTAGTTTCATCGCTCCATTCCAAAACGGAGGAAACTGGGTAATGGCAAAACTTACTTCAATGCAAGCACGTCCAGACTCAATTCGTTTCTCAAGAATCCTAATCCTTAACAGCACAGCAGGAGGAGAGATAAAAAGAAATCAAGAAGCAGCAACAAAACTAAAAGATAGCGTTTATTCAATAGTAAGCAAAGATGCAGCAGGATTTGAAAACAATGTAGCAAAATACTCTGACGACCCTGAGGCAAAGAAAAACATGGGAGATTCTGGCTGGCTTTTAGATGGTCAACTTCAATCAGACCTTTACAACTTAGTTAACACAACTCCAATAAATGGAGTATTTGTTTATAATATTCCTAACGATATGGGATATATGCTAATTAAAGTAACAGGAAAAACAAGCCCAGTAAACAAACTACAAGTTGCAACAATCGTTATGGAAATACGCCCAAGCGAAAAAACCGTTAACGAAATCCGTGACAACGCAAACAACTTCTTAGGAGCCTCAACCGACATGGCAGGATTTACTCAGGCAGCACAAAAACAAAACCTAAACATCCTAACCTCTCAACTTAGAGATATGGATTACCAACTAAACGGAACCCCTTATGCAAGAGAGATAGTACGTTGGGTATTCAACAAAGACACAAAGAAAGGCGATGTTGCACCAGAAATATACGAACTAACAGATATGTTCCTTGTTGTAGGAGTAAAAGATATTAAAGAAAAAGGCATCCTACCACTTGACCAAGTAAAACCATATATTGAAAACATGGTAAGAATGGAAAAGAAAGCAGAAATCTTAATGAAGAAAGCAGACAAGTTAATAGCAAGCGAAAAAACACTTGACGCAATAGCACTAAAAGAAAACACAACCGTTGACACAGCAGCAAACGTTTCATTTGGCGACCCATACTTCGTTCAAGCAGGACCAGAAATGAGAGTAATCGGAACCCTTGCAGCAGCAACAAAAACAGGAATCCAAAAACCAATCAAGGGATATAACGGAGTATATATTGTGAACGTTGATTCAATAGGTAAGAGAGCAACCAAGGAAGACCCACAAATGATACAACAATCCTTTGATATGAAGAACATGCAAAAGACATCACAACTTCGTCTTCCACTTCAAGTACTTCAAGAAAA
>JAGNRX010000118.1 GCA_017988355.1 Bacteroidales bacterium
CAGGAGAATTAGTAATAGGAGCAAGAGGTACTTTCTTTGCAAGAGCTATCGACAACTCACCAAAAACACTTGGAGAAGTTTGTAGAGCAATGGCAGCACATGATGGTGCAGCAATTGTTGAGGTTCTTCAAAACTGTGTTATCTTCAATGACAAAACTCATAGAGAAGTTACTGAAAGAGAATTTAGAGAAGAACGTCAACTTTGGCTTGAGCAAGATAAACCAATGATATTTGGTAAGGCTAAAGATAAAGGTATCATTCTAAAAGGAAACAATCTTGAAGTTGTTGAAATAGGTAAGAATGGAATTACAGAAAAAGATTTACTTGTTCACGATGCAACAGTTGAAAACTCAGGAATTCACATGATGTTAGCTCAAATGGCTCCACCAGAATTCCCTATGGCTTTCGGTGTTATTCGTGCTGTAAAGAAACCAACCTATAACCAATTATTTGAACAACAAATGGTAGAGGTTAAGGCTAGTTCTAAAATCCAATGTATGGATGACCTATTAAATAGTGGAGAAACTTGGGAAATAAAATAAGATAATCCATTATCAATTACACTATAAAAGAAAAGCGACCTTGTTTAGGGTCGCTTTTTTTATTAGTTGTCAGTCTTTTATTATCTTCTCTTTTTGTGAAGCATTTCAAATATTGATTTATTGCTTTTGTCAAACATTGGAGGCAATAAACTTACGTCTGCATATCCAATTAAGGAATAGTTTTCATATTCATCATCTGCATAATCAAATTCAGTCCCTACGATATAGCTTTGATTAGTCCAGTTTTCTGAACAATATGCAACGGTAGGCTTGTTTTGATTATATGCAGCTAAAAAATCAGTTCTGTTTTCAAATTCTTCATTTCCTTCCATAGAGTCTATTAGTTCAATTTCTCCTCCATATATTGATGAGGTATTTCCTATAAAAGCTATTGCACTTAGTGAGGATTTTTCAAAATTACTTAGTAAAGCATCTCTGTTGTCATTGAATAAAGAGTAACTCATCATACACATCTTATTTTGATACTCATAAAAGTCATAAGTAATTGTAGCATCGCTATTCGAGAAAGTATAGAACCCAAATCCGTCTTCTACTTCACTATCGGTTAGAGTGAATCCTTTACTTAGAATTGCAACACTTACTTCTTCATAGGTTTTTCCTGCATAGCCTTTAAGCTCATTTAGGATGTTTGTTGTTGCAGGTTGAGGTTTCTCTTCTGTAGTTTCATCCTTACATGAATTGAACAATACAAGTCCAAACATTGCTAATAGAATTACTGTCAATCTTTTCATAGTTTTAATTGTTTTGGTGAATAAATTTATTTGATTTATAATATAATAACGTATATTTTAGGTTAATAATATAAACAAAACTAAAATATTGGCAAATATATAATGTTTTTTTGTAATTAAGCTTGTATTTGGAATAAATATGTATATTTGCAGCGTTAATCAGTTCAATTAAGTATTAACCTTAAAACAAAAATGAATTATGGCAGTTGAAAAAGTATGGATAGAAGATGATTGTATAGCTTGTGGTATGTGCGTTAGTATATGCCCAGAGGTTTTCAAGATGGAAGACCTTGCAGTTGTGATTGAAGGTGTGGATTATGCTGATCACACAGACGGAATTATAGAAGCAGCAGACTCTTGTCCTGTTGAAGTAATTAAATATTCTGAATAAGAGAATTTAGACTTAAATATCTAAAAGAAGAAAGGCTACCCTTGTTTTAAAGAGTAGCCTTTCGTATTTTGTTAAAATAAATTGTCAAACGTATAAGTTAAGTAACTTATATAGAAAAAAGCTTTTTGTGTCCCAATATTTACCTATCATTATTATAATACTTTGGTGTTAAAACAAATTGAATTGTAGTAACGATAGGATTTAATTTTAATTTTCCTGAAAAATTATAATTTCAATATAGAGATTGAAAAGGCCTATAAACGAATTGAGTTTAGCTGATAAATCGATTTCTTATTGCAATATCGATTATCAGTGGAGCTTAGGTAATAGCTATACTTTGTTGTCTTATTGTTAAGACTAAGTAAGTTTATATTGTCTCCAGATGAAGAATTCTCAATCTTATATGTTCCAAACCTATATTCGGTAAGGATGAAATTAAGATTGGTCTTGGAGTCTGTCTTTGCAAATGATATCATTGAATTGAACGGTCCTTTTGAGGTGTTCTTCTTAACTGATAAGCCTGATTCAAACTTTAGAGCTACATCAACACTATCATCAAATGATATCTTAGGGCTAAAAACTAGTCCTAAAATAAAAAGAGATGTGATAATATAGATTTTGAATTTTTGCATAAAACTTTCTTTCTTCAACTTGCAAAAGTAAAGTATAAATTTTGAATATCCAAAGATTTTCAAATAAAAAACGAAGAAAATCGTTTTTATAGTGTTGTTTGGGTTATTTATATTATTTTTGTCTTTGAAAAAACCATCATTATTATGAGTTCAAGTGTATTTACATTCAATGAAAAAAACTGTACCTCCTGCTACGCTTGTGTTAGGAACTGTCCAGTTAAAGCAATTAAAGTTACAAAAGATAGTATTTATCCCCAAGTTATTGCTGAAAGATGTATTGGTTGTGGGAGCTGTGTTCAGGCATGCTCTTTCAATGCCATAATTGTCTCTGACACAATACAAGTTGTTAAGGATTTAATAAAGTCTGAAAACAAGGTTGCTGCTATTTGTGACCCCTCAATTGCTGGAGAGTTTGAAGATATAACCGATTATAGGAAGTTTGTTAAGATGATAAGAAAGATAGGTTTTGATTATGTTTCTGAGGTTGCTTTTGGAGTTGACTTAGTTGGAAATCGTCAAGCCATAATAACAAATGACAAATCTGGAAAATACTATATAACTTCTCACTGTCCTGTTATGAACCTATATATTGAGAAATACGCACCAGAGCTTGTTGAAAACATAACCAGAACCGTATCTCCTGCCTCAGCAACAGCAGTTGCACTAAGAAGTATATACGGAAATGATTTAAAGATAGTAAATATATCTCCTTGTCTTGGAGCAAAAAAAGATATAAATCGCCATCAAAATTCTGCAAAAATCGATGCTGTCCTTTCTTTTAGGGAGCTAAGGAAGATGTTTAAGGAGATGAATATAAGGGAAGAGACAGTTGAATACTCTGATTTCGACCCACCATTTGGATACAAAGGAGCTTTATACCCAATCCCTGAAGGTTTTGTTGAGGCATGTGAGCTTTCAACTTCCCTAATTGATGGTTCCTTCATTACTGCCCAAGGAGCTGTTGATGCAATTGATGCTGTAACTCAGTTTTCAGAGCATGGCAATAAGTTTAACAAGAACTTCAATCTCTATTTCTGTGAAGGCTGTATTGTTGGGCCTGGTTCATCAGCCAAAGGGAAGAAGTTTATCCGCCATAATTTAGTAACAGAATACGTAAAGAAGAGAGTTGCTAACTGCGACAAGAAAGTTTGGGGAGCTAATATTATGAAATTCACCAATATCCCTTCAATAAAATGTAATTATAATATAGACAATCAACATCTTCCAATCCCAACAGACCAGGAAATGGAAATTGCTTATGAGAAATTAGGTAAAGCAACATCTGGTAGGTTTACCGACTGTCATTCTTGTGGTTATGGCACTTGTAGAGGACTTGCTGAGGCAATTGCACAAGGGATTGCAACAGAGGATATGTGCCTTACTCATACCCAAAGTGGCAATCGAATTTTCCACGACCAATTGCAGTCCACAACAAAAGAACTCCTTTCAACTCAAGAAGAGAATTCACTACTAAAAGACAATCTAAGCTTACAACAAATTAGGAATGCAGAGGTTTCAAAAGCAATGTCTCTAATGGTTCATAGCCTAAAAATTGGAGCAGCTATCATTGATGAGAATATGAAAATTGCTGATTCTAATTCATCTTTTGTTGATATTTTGGGCGATGAGGCAAAGGAGATTGACGAAATCATACCAGGACTTGTTGGAGCAAGTATTAATTCTTTAGTTCCAAAGAATATCTCTAAGCAAATTGAATTCCTTTTAAGAGGAGATGAAGGCATAATTACAAAAGACCTTGAATTTTCTGGCAAGTTGGTTTCTGCTTCAATTTTCTCCCTAATACCAAATAAGTCTGTTTGTATTTTGATAAGGAATCTCTATGATCACGAAGAGAAACCTCAAGAAATAATAAATAGAGTTACTGAAGTAATACAGCAAAACCTTCGTCAGGTTCAGGAAATTGGTTTCATTCTTGGTGAAGGGGCATCTAATACCGAAAAGATGCTAAATACCATAATCAAACTAACTAAGAATCAATAGGAATCAAGGATTAAATTATTAGAATCAAGGATTAAATTCCTATCTCTTTAATTCATTTTGCTAAGATGCCCATCTCACGCCGCTAAGATGCCTATCTCAGTGTGCTAAGATGCCCATCTCAGTAAGCTAAGATGCCCATCTTAGTAAAATGAAACGCCGTACTAATAATTTAATACGGCGTTTCAGTAATTTAATATGGAGTTTTAGGAAATTCTTACAGCCTTTGGTTTTGTGAAAATGCTAAATTCTATT
>JAGNRX010000119.1 GCA_017988355.1 Bacteroidales bacterium
TGGTGGTGCAGACCTTATTATTAAATCCATTGGTATTAATCAACATTATATGTCGATAAGTAGGGCTGTTATTGATTCAAGAGATGTTATTTATTATCTTAGTGCTATTGCGTTCTTTATGCTTTTAACTAAGGTTAGTTTGGAGAGTAGAAATTGGAAGAAATAAGGAGTTAGAAAGAAATGAAGAAATTTAATTTTATACAAAAGATATTTGCTAAACCTGATGCCAAATCGGATGTTAAGCGTTCACATATTCTACAATTAGTTGTTGGATTGGTTATCATAATCTTTTTCAATATTGTTGGGTTCTACTTTTTCACCAGGCTCGACCTAACAAGCGAAAAACGTTATACCCTTTCTAAATCTTCCAAAAAACTTTTGAAACAGGTTGATGATATTGTCTTTATACGTTGTTATTTGGAGGGGGAAATTCCTGCTGACTACAAGAGATTGAGAAATGAGACCAAGGAGATGATTAATCAGTTTCGCTCCTATAATAAGAATATAGAGTTTGAGTTTCGTGACCCTAATGACTTCACAGACAAAAAGGAACAAGGAGAGTTTTACCAAAGATTATTTGAGAAGGGCTTCCAACCAATCTTAAAGACCACTCAGCAAAAGGGGGGACAGGTTCAACAATATATATTCCCTTATCTTGAGATTACATATAAGGGTGAAACCAAGACTATTTCTCTAATTAGTGCTAAGGGAACAGGCGAACAAGAAATCTTGAATAGCTCGGTTCAAAACTTAGAGTATAATATATATTCATCCCTTAGAGGGCTTACCAATACGGTTAAGAACAAAATTGGGATTGTTAGAGGGCATGGTGAATGGGAATTGGAATATATGTGGGACTTTATTAATGGTATAAATGAATACTATGCTGTTGACACAATCACAATTAACGAAAGGCTTAATTCCCTTACTGAAAGAACTTATGACTCTCTAAGACCTAATGATATTAAGTTTAGAAACCTCTTCAACACCCTAATCATTGCAAGACCTTTATCTGTTTTCTCCTATAAAGACCTTTATATCTTAGACCAGTTCATTATGCATGGTGGAAAGGTGCTTTTCTTAGTTGACCCACTGCTTTGCTCAATGGATAGCGTTCAGGCTAAGGGGGAAACCTATGCTATAAGCAATTTCACAGGAGTTGAAGACCCACTATTTCGTTATGGAGTTAGGCTAAACACTAATCTTGTTATGGATATGCAATGCTCTAAGGTGCCAATCGTGACAGGGGTTTATGGAGATAATACTCCTCAGTTTACCTACTATCCTTGGAACTTCTTCCCTATTGCAAGCCCAAATTCAAACCATATAATAACTGACAAAATCAATCCAGTTAAGTTCCAGTTTGTAAGTAGCATTGACACCATTCAAAACAATATCACAAAGACACCCCTACTCTACTCTTCCAATAATACCAGAATAATGAATACTCCTGCTATTGTTTCTTTGGAAATACTTAAACAAAAACAAGATGCAAGGCTATTCACTCTTTCCAATCTTCCTATTGCTATGCTTTTGGAGGGAAAGTTTATTTCAGCTTTCCGTCATAGGCTAACTCCAGAGATGGAGAGTAATGAGATGATTGCCTTTAAGCAAGAGTGCGACACAAATAATGCAATAATTGTTGTTGCAGATGGAGATGTGATTAGGAATGACTTTGCCAATAACCAACCCCTACCTCTTGGCTATGACAGATACACAAGAGAGATGTTTGGTAACAAAGAATTCCTTATTAATTGCGTTAATTACCTGTCAGGCGACCAGGATATGATACCCCTTCGTTCAAGAGAGGTTGTGATGAGGAAACTTGACGATGTTAAGGCAGAGAGAGAGAAAACATTTTGGCAGATAATTAATATAGGACTTCCAATAATATTAGTGATACTTATTGGGTTTATTATATCTCTTATAAGAAAGAGGATGTTTGTACTACAAAAACCTAATCTACTTTCAAAACAAAACTTGAAAGCTAAGACAAAGAATAAAGAATAATTTGAAATTATGAAGAAACTAAGCCGCAATAGAAAGAATTTAATAATTATAGCAACTATCATTGTCCTTACACTGATAATTACAATTGTTGTCTCATCTCAAAGGAGCTCAACCATTTCACAAAACTTCCACATCGAAGACACAAGAAAAATTGTTAGGATTGTTATGGAAGACATGGACGGATCTAAGAGCGAACTTATTAAAACAAGTGATAGCGTTTGGATGGTGAATAATGAATTTGTGGCAGCCCCTCAAATGATTAGGACACTACTTGAAACCCTAAGAGATATGAGAGTTAGAGAGCCTGTTGCAAAAGCTGCTCATGCTAATATCATCAAACAACTTTCAGCACGCCACGTCAGGGTCGATATCTATACCCAAAGCTACTATATCAACATAGGCTTCATTAAGCTATTTAAGAAAGAAAAGTTCGATAAAACCCTCTATGTTGGCAGCCAGACAATGGACAATATGGGTACTTATATGTTAGTGAAGGGAACTGAAAACCCTTGCATTATTCATATCCCTAATTTCAGAGGTTATCTTTCAACTCGTTTCGATGCTGACCCAGATGATTGGAAAACACATACAATATTCAAGTACCACCCAAGCAATATTGCATCAATTAGGGTTGAGATACCACTGCTTGAAGAAGAAGGATTTGAATTATATAGCGAGGGTGAGACCTTTCATTTCAAGATGTTAAAAGAGAATAAGAACCTAACGAGCTTTGACACCCTAAAAGTTACTTCACTTATCTCCAGCTTCCTAGACCTTAGCTTTGAGAGGATAGAAAAGAATATACCACAAGTTGAAAGAGATACTATTTTCTCCCAAAAGCCAAGCTTTATTTTCACCGTTAAGGATAAGAACGGAAAGACAAAGACCCTTAAAACCTATATGAAACTTAATGAGGGTTCATGGGTAAGTGAAAATGATAAAGATAAGTTTTATGAGATATTCGATATAAACAGGATGTATGGCATTATGGACGGGAGCAAAGACACCTTAGTTCTTCAATATTTTGCATTCGATAATATCTTAAAACCAGCCTCTTATTACTTCTCTCAAAAGCAGTAGGGAACTAAACAAGAGATAAGTTATAAGCGATTAACTAATTAGTTTGTTAGTAAATAATCGTTCATTACTTTGGATAATAGTAGAAAAGGTTTTATTTTTGCTAACTAATAAATAATTAATATATAAAATACAGATATGAAGTTTATTGTTCACGGAGGCACACTATCACGTTCCTTACAATCAATTTATAGCGTAGTTACAACAAACAACAGCGCTATCCCTATTTTGGAGAACTTTCTTTTCCAATTAGAAGGAAAAACATTATCAATAACAGCTTCAGACATAGAAACAACAGTTACTGTTAAATTGGAACTTGCAGATGCTGAGTCTGACGGTTTAACAGAAATCGCTATTCCAGCTAAAATACTATCAGAAGTTGTTAAATCATTTTCAAACGTTCCACTAAGCTTCGTTGTTGATGAAGAAACCTATGCCATTGAACTTACATCAGGCGAAGGTAAATACAAGCTTACAGGAGCCTCAGCAGACGAATACCCAAGCTTCTCAACAGTTGAAGACGCCTCACAAATCACCATTCCATCTTCCCTACTTGTAAATGCAATCTCAAAGACTATTTTTGCAGCAGGCATCGAAGAAACAAGACCACAAATGACAGGTATCTACTGCGAACAAACCGAAAACAATATAACCTTTGTTGGAACAGATGCTCATAAACTTGTACGTTATAGAAGAACCGACTTCTCCAACGACACCCCAACAAACTTCATCCTTCCAAGAAAACCACTTGGATTAATCAAAAACATACTAGTGACTTACAAAGAAGATGCAGACATACTTGTTGAATACAATATCAATAACGTAGCATTCACTTTTGAGAACTACTCAGTTGTTTGCCGACTAATTGAAGGAAAATACCCTAACTACGAGGCAGCAATTCCAAAAGAAAATCCAAACAAACTAATCATAGACCGTGTATCATTCCTTAGCTCAGTTAAGCGTGTAGCACTATTTGCCAACCAATCAACCAATCAAATCCGTTTAAAACTTGGTGGCAACGAAATAGTTATATCAGCAGAAGATATGGACTACTCAAACGCAGCAAAGGAAAAACTAGCTTGCAACTACACAGGCGATGATTTAGAAATAGGCTTCAACTCAAAGTACTTACTAGAGATGTTAAACAATATAGACACAGAAAACGTCTTATTTGAGATGTCACAACCAAATAGAGCAGGTATCCTATATCCTTACGAAGAAGGCACAGAAGAAACAACAGAATCAATACTAATGTTAGTAATGCCAGTAATGCTTGCAAACTAATAAAGAAAACCAATAAAACAATATAAATAAACAAGAATGAAAAAAATAATAAGCTTAGCAATAGTTGCACTGTTCATCGGAACAACAGCATTTGCACAAGACAAGAAAGAAGAAGAAAAGGGCTATAAGTTCACAATGGTTAAGGAAAACCCTTCAACCCCAGCAAGAGACCAATCACGCTCAGGCAC
>JAGNRX010000120.1 GCA_017988355.1 Bacteroidales bacterium
TACCCAAAACAGCCAAAACGGGTACATATCATATTATTTCTTCTTTCTAAATATATCCCTAAACCAACAGCTTTTCTTTGTTGGGGTGATGTCTTTTTGAGGTTGAACTTCTTGGGTTCTATTTAGCTTTTTGTCAGTTTGAGATTGGCTGTAAAAGAGATTGGGTTTAATGTTTTTTAGAAACGATAGTTCTTTTTCATCTCTTTCTTCTTTATTGCAAGCTAATGTGTTAGATGATACCATATCCCCTTTTTCATTAAGTATTGCATAAACCCAATTTCCGTCCTTATTTCTAAGTAGTGAGTAGTTATCAAGGGTCATTGCCCATGATATCCTCTCATCACCTTGGAGTATAAATGTTAGGGTTTTCCCATTAGGTTGTTTAATTGTTATGGGAGTCTTATCTGCCGGAACAGCAAATAGATTCAAAGTAAAAAATAATGATAAGATTGCTATTAGAGATTTAAGTTTCATATCGTTTATTTTTAAGTTTAGGTTAGAATTGTATAGTTTAGAACTCTTGCTTTTGAAATAATAGCTCTAATGCTTTTCTACTATCTTTGTCCGATATTATTTTCATTGTTGTTTTAGGTTGAAGGATTATTTCGTATTCCTCTCCTACTTTGTTTCCAATTCCTTTTAGAGCTTTTATATGTGAATAGAACTTCATTTTTCCGTTTAATTGTATGAAGTCATTTACATCTAAAATATCAAGAAACTCTTCAATATGATTAATACAAGATATCTCTTCTCCACTGAATAGTACTATTTTAAGCCTTTTACCTGTTGGAACAAAATATGCTATATCTTTGGTTTCGATATACTTTTCATCTCTTCCAAAATCAAGTCTTACTTTTTCACTTAATCTCTCATCTTTTTTCCAAACTTGAATTTTAACGTTATTTCCTATGCTATCAAAGAATTTCCACTCCCCTTCTTTCATATCTTCTTTATATGTTCCCTTTATTTTAAGTTTTTGGTAATAATAGAAGTCTTCATATGGGCCGTTTCTCTTGTCATCTTTAAAGGTTAGATAAAAGTATCCATCTTCAAAGGTGTTTTTATAATACATACCATTCTTTAAATCTTTGTTATAATTAATTGTTTCAACTAAAACTCCTTCCCTATCCCAATAATTTGATTGTCCTGTTTTCAATCCATTGGAGTATCTTTCTTCTCCAATTTTCTTATTATTTGCATCGTAGAGAGTCCAAAGACTGTCTTTCTTTCTGTTTTTATAGAACCCATCTGAAATAACTATACCTTCTTTATTGAATAGCTTGGTATTAGCAAACTTTCCTTTATCAGTATATTCTGTTTTGGCTTTAATTGTTTTGCCATCTTCATAGTAATAAGTAAAAACTCCAACCTCATAATCATCTTTGAAGTTGCCCTCATAAATCTTATTACCTTTCTTATCAGATTTAGACCAAATGCCTTGTTTTAGTCCTTTTTCATCAACTTTGTTTTGAGCAAATGAGGTTTGGCTAATTAGTGCTACTAAGGTTACGAGTAATGATATTCTAATTATTTTTTTCATTTTCTAAGTATTTTGCGTAATCAATTAGGGAATCGAATCTTTTATTTATAAACTTATGGTATTTCCGTGTTTTCTTTATAGAGTTGGAAATGAAGATAGTTTGCATATTTAGTTTCTTACCAAATTCCATATCGGAGCTTGAATCGCCTACCATAACACTTTCTTTAAAACGTAGATTAGGGAATTCCTTTCTTGCCTTAAGTCCCATACCTACTGATGGTTTCCTAGAAAAATGATGCTCGTGTCTAAATGCAGTACAATAGTATATTTGATCTATTCTTCCTCCATTTTCTTCAATCTCATTCTTCATCTTATTATGAATAGAAATCAAATCCTCTTCACTCATCAAGCCTTTTGCAACTCCTTGTTGGTTTGTCACAACTACTATTGTGTCGAAATGCTTTGTAAATATCTTAATTGCTTCAAGAGCTCCTTCTTCAAACTTAAACTCATCCCAGGTCTTAACGTAGTCATCAACTAAGCGAACATTAATAACACCATCACGGTCTAGAAATAGGGTTTTATATTCTCTTCTTATCATTTCTGTTTTATATCTTTTGTCGAGGAAACATCTCTTGTTCAACTAATTCACATAATATATGTCCAACCATTATATGGCATTCTTGAACTCTTGGGGTGTCGGAAGATGGTATATCAAGAACATAATCTGATTCCTTTTTCATCTCTCCACCACCATTACCTGTAAAACTTATCCTTATCATCCCTCTTTCTTTTGCCTCTTCCAATGCAAGGATTATGTTTTTGGAATTGCCTGAGGTTGAAATGCCAACAATGATATCTCCCTCATCCCCCATTGCTTTAATCATCCTACTAAATATTACATCGTAGGAATAATCGTTTGCAACTGCTGTTAGATAAGATGTATTGCAGTGAAGTGCCTCTGACCTTAAGGGTGGTCTATCGTAGTAGAACCTTCCAGAAAATTCAGCTGCTAAGTGTTGACAATCTGCAGCACTTCCGCCATTACCACACCATAGTATTTTTTTCTTATCTCTTAATGCCTTAACCATAACGTCCTTAACCTTTTCAATTTCTTTTATAAAGGTTTCGTCATTTAACAATTTGGTTTTTAAGCTTATCGATTCTTCTATAACGTGTTTAATTCTCATAAATAATTATTTAAGATTTGCCTTCTTTTGAATTAGATAGGTATTTCTTGTTGGTGAATTCCTTCCTATTAATTCAGCAAGGAAACCTGTTAGGAACATCATTGAACCCATTAGCATTAGCATAAGTGAAAGGTAGAAATATGGACTTTCTGCAACTAAACGCATTGGTTCTTGGTGAATGCTAGCTAATAGTTTTTGTGTTCCGAGAATTGCAGCAGCAATGAAGCCTAAAACAAACATTACTGTTCCCCAAACTCCAAAGAAGTGCATTGGTTTTTTAGAGAACTTTGAAACAAACATTATTGAAATTAAGTCAAGATAACCATTAATAAACCTGCTCATTCCAAATTTCGTTTCACCAAACTCTCTTTTGCGGTGTTGAACTACTTTTTCTCCAATATTTTTAAATCCATTCCATTTTGCAATAACTGGTATATAACGGTGCATTTCTCCATAAACCTCTATTGACTTAACAACTTCTTTATCATATGCTTTTAAGCCACAATTGAAATCGTGAAGCTTAATTCCAGTAAACATTCTTGTTGTTGCATTAAATAGTTTTGATGGTATGTTTTTAGCGAATTTTGAATCGTATCTCTTCTTTTTCCAACCAGAAACTAAGTCGTAACCTTCCTTCTTAATCATTGAATATAATCCAGGTATTTCATCAGGAGAGTCTTGTAAGTCAGCATCCATAGTAATTATTACATCACCCTCTGAATGTTCAAAACCAACATTTAAGGCAGCACTCTTACCGTAGTTCCTTCTAAACTTAATACCTTTTAAATTACTATTCTTTTGAGAAAGCTCTTCAATAATCTGCCAGCTCATATCCGTGCTTCCATCATCAATTAGTAGAACCTCATAAGAATAACCCTCTTGTTTCATCACCCTCTCAATCCACTCTGTTAGCGGTGTTAGAGATTCTTCCTCATTTAGAAGAGGTACAATAATTGATATATCCATATTTTCTATATTTTGAATGTTTTATCTTTAGATATAATTTCTCCTTTTTCATTTCTTAGTAAAATCCCAACTATCATTGCCCAAAGAATTGCCATTATTGATGATAATAATATGCCTGACATTGCAACTGATGAGGGTGATGTCATAAACATTATGTCTGCATCTGATAGGTTTTGGTTTGATTCAATTGCTCTTTGAACATCGAAACAACGTTCTTGCAAACCACTATCAAGATAAAGAGCATAACCGTATAATGACATTCCATAAATGATTGAGCCTATAACTCCTGAACCTAAGCCAACTATATATGCTTCCTTAAAAGTTATCCTTCTTTCTTCAAGTCCAATTTTATAGAGGTAAACAGCAAGGAATATTAGTCCAAGCAGTGCAAAGTTTTCTACAAAACCAACTGGTTGAGAGATTGGTTCTTTAATAAAATGTCTAAAAATCAATGTAAAAGAAAGTCCAAAACCAATAAGTAATCCAAATTTTAAGATACCTAACCAGTAGTTACCATAGATTTTTGATTTATATCTCTTGATTAGTGCCATATATTTAGTTAGTTTTTATTATCGTTATCAATTTCTTTGTCTTCCTTACTGTGAATTCCTTTTGAGCTCTCAATTGCACCAATCTCGTCAATATCATCATTTCCCCTCTCGTCTTCTCCATGTTCCTTTACTTCTATTTCTTCTTCTTTTACTTCTTGATAAGGAACATAATCATTCTTGTCAGGTCTATGAATAGGCATTGGCTGACCAATAAGTGGTCTGGAAACAACTAAACTCACTAATAATGAATAGAATATATTACCTATATAATCAAAAATAAACATAGAAGGGAATAATACCACTTTAATAGTTTTTAGAATAAGAGGGTCTTCAAA
>JAGNRX010000121.1 GCA_017988355.1 Bacteroidales bacterium
GAATGAAAAACCTAAAGCTAAGAAACTTGGGTTTGAATTCTTTATATCAGGAAATCATAATCTTGTAAAAGAAGATAGACTTGGTCTTGGTGGTGGAATAAACTTTGTAATAAGGAAGGATAAACCACTTAATTTCCTTATTGGTATTGATTATAATTATAGAGTGCAACGAGTTTATTTTTTCTCAGGAGGGCATTCTCCTTTAGATTATCTTCATAGTGGAGACTTTATGACTTACTCTGATTTTATATCTCTTCCTACCCTAAGTGCTAGATATAATTTTGGCAAAAGCACAAAACTATTTATTGAATTAGGTGCTTATGCCGATATGGTTATTAAGAGTAATAGTAGGAATATACAATATGATGTCGATGTTAATGATAGTTTTGGAGAATCTAGCTTTGGAATAACTGGAGGAATTGGAGTAGATATTCCTATAAATAAATATAATATTATCATTAAGACTGACTATAAACTTGGTGTTCCTCAAAAAACTAAATTCACAGACTATCAAAACACTTATTATCGCTTAGTAATTGGCTTGGCAATTTAAAATAATACTAATTAATCTTATGAAAAAAGCATTTAAACTAAATAGAAACTAATCTATTTGATTTAAATGCTCAATTAAAACCTGATTATATGGTCTTTTGGTATGTGTTAAGCTTTTTCTTATGTTAGTTTTTCAACCAAATACATAAGTTCGTCAATCATTGGTTTTACTTTCTTAACAATCTTTTCCTTGTCAACTGCTGTGCCGTCTTCATTGAAGTTCTTTCCAATTGATGTTGCAAAATACTTAATTGGAGAAACAAAAGCTCCCATTTGAGATAATGTGTTTTCAAGTTGGAATGTGGTTGGAAGTCCTTCTACTATTCCTTGGGTTGCAGAAGATAAAGCAACTACCTTTCTTTTCCACTCTGGGTACATAACATCTATTGCATTCTTTAGTGATGCTGGAAAACTATAGTTATAAACCGAAGAAACGATTATTACACCATCTCCAGTCTTAAACCTATCTACAAAATCCAAAAGCTTTTCTGATGGGTTAGGTATATTGGCTAATCTTTCCTCAAACAAAGGAAAATCATATTTTTTTAGGTCTAAGATTTCAACCTCTGCAATAGAATTTTCTGTTATATACTCTTTTAAAAACAAGGCTACATTATGTCCTAATCTCCCTTCTCTTACACTTGGAGATATGATAATTATTTTTTTCATAAATAAGAATTAATTAAGGTTAATATTATATCTTACGATATCTAATATGATATAGACGTAATAAAACAAATAAAAGTATATTTACCTTGTTTTTTTAGAAGTCACAGCTCCCTTTGGGGCAGACTTTTCTTTCACATATTTCATATCTCTAAGTGCTCTGACAAGTTTACTATCTGCCTTATAAGTTACTTTCTTAAAGAAAACTTTCTTAGGATTTAAATCGCTTTCTTTTTCAGCCCCTTCTGAGCTTAGAGATACTCCAAAAATTCCAATCCCATCAAGCTTAACCTTAAAGCCTGAGGCTAAACTATCTTTAATTACTTTTGATACTGCATTAACAGCACCAACTACGTCAGCCCCTGTCAATGATGTGTTTTGGGTTATTATCTCCGCCATTTCATCAACGCCAATCACCCTAATGGATTTTGATGTTGCGAAATACTCTTGTTTTACTACACCCTCTTTTGTGGTGAATTTCTTCTTTTTAACTGTGTACTGATGTGCCATAATACTGTTTTTAGGTTTAATTATATTGTTTTGAACTATTGTTTTAAAGCTTTGAACTCACGACATGCCCATGTCACACTCTTTGACATACCCATGTCGCACTCCCTCACATACCCATGTCACGCCTCTTCACATACCCATGTCAGCTACCTTGACATACCCATCTCACGAGGTGCGACATACCCATGTCCTGAGTTCAATGCAAAGATAAAAAAGTTTCTTCTAATAACAAAATAATATAAGACTTTATTTTAATAGTTTTATATGCACTTAATATACTATAAAACAAAGAGCGTTTTTCTTGAATCTAAAATAATTTCTATTTTTCTTGCCCTTGATATTAAAAATATGATATATCTTTGCAACATTATTGGTTCTTTTTGGATTAAAAGGGAATTAGGTGAAAAACCTAAACAGTCCCGCTGCTGTGAGCTCCGCCAAAGAAACAAGCATTTCATCTTTTGCCACTGAATTTATACGATTTGGGAAGGCGAGTTGCTTGGGAGTAAGTCAGAAGACCTGCCAGTGAATTATTTAGTTTTTGAGCTTTCGAGGAAAAGGCTTAGGACGAATAGAAAAATTCATTGAATAAAGTCTTTGCTTTTTCTTATTATTTGTCTTTATTTTCTTCTCGATGCTCTTGTTTTTAAATTTTATTAAAAAAAGAGTATGAAAAAAATCATTCTATTTGTATCTATGGCAATTGCATCAAGTATCGCATTTGCACAATTTGATGGAGCAGTCGGCACAGAGGGCTGCCAAGCTATTAGTATCTCTAACCCTGATATTGTTTCGTGGGCAAAGGGTATTGAAGTAAAAAGAGGTTTTCAAGGAACTTCCATAGTCAATTATGCATCTTACGGGAAGCATTATATGGCTCAAGGAAAACCTGACAGCACAACAACAAAAGCTGTTTCTTTAGGAAGAAGTGGCGAGGCTATCATTACTTTTGATAGACCAATCATTAATGGACAAGGTTACGACTTTGCAGTATTTGAAAATGGTTTCACTTCAACTTTCTTAGAGCTTGCCTATGTGGAAGTAAGTAGCGATGGAGTTAATTATTTTCGTTTCCCATCAATATCCAATTCACCCTCTTCAGCCGACATTGACCCTACCCTACTTAATAATCTTGCAGGAAAATATGAGGTTGGTTATGGCACCCCTTTCGATTTAGATGATATTAATGATAATGCAAGCTTAGATAAGTTTAATATTCGTTTTGTGAAACTTATTGATGTTGATGGTGGAGTTGATACTGACTCGCAAGGGAATATTATCTATGATGGTTCCTCTGGTGGTCCCTCAACAGGATTTGATTTGACAGGAGTATGTGTTTTGAATGGCGGTCAGCCTTATTTGATTTCTAACTTCGAGGGAATGCTTTCTCAAACAAACACCTATGAACTTGTAAGTGCAACAAATGGAATAATTGATGCTAATGGTAATTATCATAAATATTTTACTAATAATGGAGTAGTTTTTGAAGGATTAGGTCTTTATAGTGGCACATTTGCTTGTGGCTTTGGTATCTCTAACTTAACCACTAATTCAAGCGCAACATCTTCTTATGAATCTTCAGCAAATATGGGCTTAGAGGGTATAGACTCTGTTTATCTTAATGCATATTATAGCGATTATGCAGGAACAGATGAACATAATGTAATTAGAATGGGAGATAGTTCTGCTTTCAAACCAATGGGTGTTTATGTTTCAAATGCGTTAGGTACTTATAATTACAATATTTCATCACTTCCTACAAACTGCTTCTTAAAGATGGTTGCTTATGGATATGATGCAAGTGGAGCAGAAACAGGAACTTCTTCAATTTATTTGGCAGATAAGAGAAATGGACTTAATCTTAATGTTAAGGATTGGACATATTTAAATCTTTCTTCTTTGGGAGAGTGTTCAAAGGTCTTGATTAAATTGGAGAGTAATGATGATGGTGGATTTGGAATGAACCCTCCTTCTTATTTTTGCTTAGATAATTTTGTTATAAATGTAAGTGAAGGTATTCCAAGTCTTCCTATGAATGTTTCTACTTTGGCTGCAACGAATATTAGCTTAAACTCAGCAATTATTAGTGGAGATTTCTTTGAAGGAAGTCAAACAATCACTGCAAAAGGTTTTCAATATAAGTTAAGTAGTCAAACAAATTGGAATGAGATTATAATAAATATGGATGAAACATCTTATATCTTATCTAATTTGCTTTCTGACACTAACTATGTTTACCGTGCCTTTGCAATAAGTCTAACAGACACAGTCTTTGGAGAGGAAATAATCTTTAGAACACTTAGTGAGGCTGGTCTTAACTCTATTAATAATAATGAAATTTCAATGAACCTATATCCTAATCCAAGCTCTGGAATATTCAATATTAATATTGAAGGATTGAACGTGGGTGCAGATATTTTTATTCTTGATTTGTCAGGAAGAGTTATAAAAGAACAATCAATTAGTGTAAGAGATAATTCAATTATTGTTGACTTATCATCTTCTCCAAAGGGAATCTATTTTGTAAAGATAGTGACTGGAAAATCTACAATAAGCAAAAAACTAATTATTTTATAAGAAATCCTTAGGGCAAACGTCTAAAATAAAATGAGAAACATAGTATTAATCAATTTATTATCGGTACTAATCATTCTTCCTTTACTTGGTTTTGCTCAAACAAAAGATAGCATTAAATCAACTGCATTAAAGGAAGTAATGATTTCGGATACCCTTAAGAGAGAGCCTATAAAAAAGGAATCCTCTTCAAGGATTGATTATATTA
>JAGNRX010000122.1 GCA_017988355.1 Bacteroidales bacterium
AGCCAACGCAAAAAGATATCAAGACCTTTGTAAGGAAGTTCTCGGAGAATGATTACAAAACAATTATTGAAAAACTAGAGAAACAAATAATAAGAATAACCTTCCCTAATATCTCAGACACTTCAACTCACTTGTTAAGTCTGCCAAATCTTTCATTAGATTCATCTTTGAAGTTAAATAGTTTATTGATTAGTTCAGAAATCAAAATCATTAAGCCAACTCCTGCCGAACTTAAAATGAGTGAGTCAGACATTGAGAATCAGCTTAAAGTCTCTTCTAAAACAGAAATCCACATATTCAATAAACCATTCATCTATATAATTAGAGGACAAAATTCAAATTCAATTCTTGCAATAGGTGTATTCATTAGCAAGTAATTAAAGAAAATTTGAATTATTTCATTTCTTTATTTTAATTTTCCTTTGAAACTTGATATCAATTTTATATCTTTGCCTTCTCAATTCGGAATTACATTTTATTTATAGTTATAACCTTATAATAAAGAGAGATGAAAGTATACCAGACATCAGAAATTAAAAACATCGCCTTAGTTGGCGGGGCCAAATCAGGAAAGACAACTTTAGCTGAAGCAATGGCTTTCGAATCAGGATTAATAACACGTAGAGGTAGTGTTGATGACAAAAACTCCTTATCAGACTATAGGGAAATTGAAATTGACAGAAAGAACTCTATTATCTCAACTATCTTATACGCTGAACACAGTGGGAAGAAAATAAATATTATTGATGTGCCAGGTTTTTCAGATTTTCAAGGTGAGCTTGTTGCTTCTTTGAATGCTGTTGAAACTGCTGTTGTTGTAATTAACTCACAAATTGGAATTGAAGTAGGAACAGAAATAGCTTTCAAACATACAGAGAAACTTGAAATGCCTATTATGTTTGCAATGAATCAGCTTGAAACTGAAAAATCAAGATTCGATGAACAAATCAAAGAGATGAAAGATTTCTTTGGAGATAAGATTACAATAATTCAATATCCAGTTAATGAAGGTGTAGGATTTGATTCTTTCATTGACCTTATTACTCAAAAGCTATATAAGTATCCAGCAGGAGGAGGGGTTCCTCAGATCTTAGAAATTCCTGAATCAGAAAAGGAAACAGCAGCAAAGCTCCATCTAAAATTAGTTGAGAATGCTGCAGCAGGCGCTGATGACTTAATGGAAAAATACTTTGAACAAGAAACCCTAACAATTGATGAGGTAAGAAGAGGAATTAAACTTGGATTAGCTTCAAGAAGTGTTTTCCCTGTAATGTGCGTTAGTGCAAAAGAAAACATGGGAGTTGGAAGAATGCTTGAATTTATAGCAAATAATGTTCCAAGTCCAAACGAAGCAATAGCAACCAAAACCTTAGTTAATGGAAATAAGGTTTCTTATGACCCTACAAAACCAGCAACTCTATTTATATTCAAAACCTCAAACGAACAACATTTGGGAGAGATTGCATATATGAAGATAGTTTCAGGAGAAGTTGTAGAGGGAATGGATGTTGTAAATTCAAAGAAAGAGTCTAAAGAAAGAATATCACAAATCTTTGCTAACTACGGAAAGAATAGAACAAAATTAGATAAGGCAGTTGCAGGAGATATTATAAGTACAATTAAACTTAAAGACGCTAAAACAAATACAACCCTAACTTCACCAAAAAATACTTCCGAAGTAGTAACTCCAATTATATTCCCAGAACCTATTTACACAACAGCAATTAAAGCTACAGTTAATACAGATGACGAGAAAGTTGGAGCAATCATTAATGAGTTTTGCCAACATGACCGTGCAATGAAGGTTGAAATGTCAAGAGAATTGAAGCAAACCATCATTAGAGGTATGGGAGAACTTCATATCAATACTCTTAAATGGTATTTCGATAAACAACATAAAATTGGCATTGAAATAATGGCACCAAAGATTCCTTACCGTGAAACAATAACAAAAGTTGCAGAGGCATCATATCGTCACAAAAAACAATCAGGAGGAGCAGGACAATTTGGAGAAGTTTATCTAATGATTGAACCTTATGTTGAAGGAAACCCAAAACAAACAAAATACCCAATTAGAGGAACAGAAGTAATTGAACTTCCTTGGGGAGGAAAATTAGTATTCAATAACTGTATTGTTGGAGGAGCAATTGACACAAGATTCCTTCCAGCTATCTTAAAAGGAATTATGGAAAAAATGGAAGAAGGTCCATTAACAGGTTCCTATGCAAGAGATATAATTGTTAATGTTTACGATGGCAAGATGCACCCAGTTGATTCAAACGAATTAGCATTTAAACTTGCAGGTAGAGCTGCCTTTAGAGAAGCATTCAAAAGCGCAGGCCCAAAAATCCTTGAACCAATCTACGACATAGAAGTTGAAGTTCCTTCAGAAATGATGGGAGGAGTTATGACAGACCTTCAAGCAAGAAGAGCAATTGTAATGGGAATGGACTCAGAGGGAAGAAATCAAATCGTAAAAGCCCAAGTTCCGCTTGCAGAAATGTATCGCTACTCAACCTCTCTTTCATCTCTAACATCAGGCAGAGGATGGTATTCAATGAAATATAACGAATACCAACATGTTCCAACAGAAGAACAAAATGCATTGTTAAAAGCATACGAAGAGGCAACAAAAGACGAAGATTAGTCTTAGTAAAATTCAAAATACACTTAATAAGGGGTTTGATTGTCAAGCCCCTTTTCTTTTTTCTATCGACATAAAGGGATGTTTCATCTGGATAAATGGTTTGTTTTGTCGGTTTTTGCTTGTTCTTAATAGCAATAAATCAATACCTTTGCCGAAAAAATAATATGAAAGACAAAAGACATTCAAAAAACGATTCCATAATTGGAATATTAATTGGTTTCCTTCTTATTGGTGGAGGATTGGTTTACCTGCTTTATAATTTTGGCTTTATAGAGTGGAAAGTAGTTAGGATAGTAATAAGTTTCCCATCCATACTTCTAATAATATCTCTATTTTGGATATTCCTTAAAGATTCCTTCTTTGGATTTATGGGATTATTAGTATCATTAGTTTTCTTATTATCTAAGATTTCACGATACTATCCTGAGCTTATCAATTTCCCTTACCAAAACATTAGTTTCAAATACACAATCCTACCAATCCTATTTATTATAATAGGAATATCTATTATCTCTAAAATCATTGCAAAACCAAAGAGAATAAGCTCTGAACAAAATGCTGAAACTAATGACAGAATGAAAGAAAACGGCTTTACTAATAGACTGTTCTCAAGTAAAAACGTTATCTTTGGTGCATCAAAGAACATTGTAATTGCTCCAATTTTTAAGGGAACAGACATAAACACTATTTTTGGAGGAGCAGTTCTTGACCTTAGGAAGACAGATATTGAAGAAGGTGAAACAAGTATTGAAGTTAATGTAGTCTTTGGTGGAGTTGAGATATATGTGCCTTCCAATTGGGAAGTAATAATAAACACAAGCAATGTCATAGGAGCAACAGAAGACAAGAGGTTTTACACCGATGAAAAGGCGTTCTCAAACAAAAAACTAATAATAAAAGGCTCTTGTGTCTTTGGAGGAATAGAAATAAAGAACTAAGAAAAGAGATAAAAAGCAGATGTTAGAAAACAAACGCAATATATTCATAATGATAGGTTTTCTTCTAGTATGGTCAATCATAGTTTCATCGCTATTAAACCTTATTACAGAAGAAAACCTATTATATATTTTTGCCGTAACGTTTCTATTATTTTCACTCTTCACCTACCTAATATTCCGAATATCAAATAAGTTTTTTTGTAGTCAAGAAGAAGTAGAGCAAGAACAGAAAGACAATCTCTCTCAAGAATACATTGAAAGAATTAGTGTTAAGACAGGGCAAAAGCTTGACCTTATAAATCTAAGCGATATAATGTTCTTGCAGGCAAATGGCGACTATGTGTCAATATATTCAAAAGAAAAGGTCTATCTAAAAGAAGAAACGATGAAGTATTTTGAAAACAACCTACCAAGAAAACAGTTTATAAGAATACATCGTAGCTATATTGTAAACGTGGACTTCATTAATAGCATAGAGAACTACAAGAAAAATCAATTTATAGTTAAGCTCAAAAACAAACACGAACTAAAGGCAAGTCTAAGTGGCTATAAAATTCTAAAAGAGACCTTATCCCTCTAAAAATATCATAAAAAACTATTGATTAATTCAGAAAGATTTCGTATATTTGCATAATATAACTCGTAGGACTAAGGTCTTTGAGATATTAAACCAAAATCCCCTCTTAAATTTCCTTAAAATAAAATGATGCACATCTTTCACCCCGAAAGATGTGCATCATTTGGGGTGAATGATGCACATCATTTGAGTATTGAATCAGCGTTTCAATAAATTCTTACTGCGTTTCAGCAAATTCTTTCTTTGATTCAGTAATTTATTCCTTTGTTTTAGTTTTGTGTTATGGGAAAAGAAAAAACACCATTCTCATATAATGAAAATGGTGTTTATAGTAAGAAGTTTTATTC
>JAGNRX010000123.1 GCA_017988355.1 Bacteroidales bacterium
TAATAGGATAAGGTGGGAAAATGATGAAGACCTATTCCAAAAATGGTGTGAGGGAAAGACAGGATATCCTATAGTAGATGCAGGAATGAGGAAGTTGAATACCACAGGCTTTATGCATAATAGGGTAAGGATGATTGCAGGGAGTTTTTTGACCAAAGACCTTTTAATAGACTGGCGATGGGGTGAGTTGTATTTTGCGAATAAGTTATTAGACTATGACCTTTCAGCAAATAATGGAAACTGGCAGTGGGTGGCAGGTTGCGGTTGCGACTCCTCTCCTTATTTTAGAATATTTAATCCGATAACCCAGCAGAAGAAATTTGACCCTCAGTTAATATATGTGAAGAAATGGGTAAAGGAATTTGGCACAAAAGACTATCCTCAGCCTATTATCGAACATTCATTTGCAAGAAACAGGACATTAGAACGATTTAAAAAAGACTTAGAAGATGAATTTTAGACTATATATACGATTTTTTATTATAGGTATTCTTAGCCTTATCTCATTATCTGCCTATTCAACTAATGAGAAGACGATAATTTATAATGCCTATATAAATAATGATATGGGTGTTTGGAAGAAAACAATTGATAATATGAATGCTCAGAAGAATAAGACAATTGAAAGAGAATTTGAGCTATTAAATTATGAGTATGGTTATATAGGATTTTGTATTGGGACAAAGAAAAAGGAAGAAGCAAGCATCTATATTGCAAGGGGAGAGGGGAGAATAAATAAGCTAATGAAGACTAAGAAAAACCTCGGACTAACACATGCTTATAAGGCTGCTTTCTATGGTTTTCAGATAGGGATGAATAAGGTTAAAGCTCCTTTCTTAGGGCCAAAAAGCATAGATGAAGCTAAGAAATCGATAGAATTAGATAGGCAGAATCAATTTGGATATATGCAATACGGCAATATAGAATATTATATGCCTGCTATTTTTGGCGGATCAAAGGAAAAGGCCTTAGAGTACTACCTAAAATCCAAGACGATTATGGACAAGAAAAACCTTAAACAAGATTGGATTTATCTAAACTTAGTAGTTCTGATTGCGCAAACATATCAAGAATTAAATAATTGGAATTATGCAGATTCCTATTATAAATTAGCATTAAAATTAGCCCCAGACTTCAAATGGGTAAGCAAAGAATTATATCCTAAATTCCTTAAAACAAAAAAATGAGATGAGTAAAAAGATTATTATTGTAGGTACTGGTCTTGGCGGATTGGCAAGTGGATTGCTTTTGTCAAAACAAGGTTATAAGGTAGAGTTTGTTGAGAAAAACAAGCAAGCAGGAGGACGGTTAAACCAAATCAAAAAAGATGGTTTTACCTTCGATACAGGTCCTAGTTTCTTTAGCATGTCATTTGTTTTCAAAGACTTCATGGATAAATGTGGGGTGGAATTACCGTTTAAGTTTGTAGAACTCGACCCTCTTTACAGTGTTAATTTTTCTGGAGACGATAAGACATATCATCTTTATAAAGATATCAAAAAGCTTAGTGAGCAGTTCGCAGATGTTGAGCCAGACTTTGAAATAAAGATGGAGAAGTATTTGAAAAAGAGCAAGAGGTTATTTGATGATACTTTCGATATAGTAATTAGGAACAACTTCGATAATAATTTTGATTATGCAAAGAAGCTAATGGGTGTTAATCCAGTCCATGTTCCTCAGCTATTTAACACTTTTTTCAATCATGTAAAATCTCATTTCTCATCAAAGGAAGCAAGATCTATTATTTCATTAGTTGCTTTCTTCCTTGGCAGGACTCCTTTCGACACAATGGCGATTTATAGCTTACTTTCCCATACAGAGTTCAGGCATGATGGGTATTATAATGTTGAGGGAGGGATGTATAATATAATTAATGGTCTTGTTAGTGAATTAGAAAAAGCTGGAGCTGTATTCCATTATGATAGTGAAGTAATTAAGGTTGAAAAAGAGGGAGAAAAAATAACTAAGGTTATAGATAATAATGGCAAAGCTTACGATGGTGATGTTTTCTTAATCAATTCAGATGCTGCCTTATTCAGAGGAGAAGTTTTGCATAGAGAGAAGTTTTCAGAGGCTAAGCTTGAGAAGATGGAATGGACAATGGGCTATCTTACTTTCTATGTAGGAATAAAAGGAAAGTTAGATAAGCTAAACCTTCATAACTATTTTCTTGGCTCAAACTTTGAAGAATATGGTAGAGATGTTATGCATAAACCAGACGCTCTTGAAAAACCATACTACTATGTTAATAATGTTTCAAAATATAATCCAAGCTGTGCACCAGAGGGTTGTGAGAGTTTATTCTTCGTTTGCCCTGTTCCTAACCTTCAATATAAGAAAGATTGGTCTGATAAAGATGATATAGTAAATAGCATAATAAAGGATTTCTCACAAAGAATTGGAGTAGATATTATGCCAGATATCGTAACCAAAACAATTTATACCCCTTATGATTGGGAAGAACAGTTCAACCTATTTAGAGGTAGTGGCTTGGGTCTTTCACATCAGTTCACGCAAATTGGAGCTTTAAGACCGAAGAACTTCGATGAAGAATTTAAAAACCTATTCTATGTTGGTGCCTCAACCCTTCCAGGTGCAGGTCTTCCTATGGCTGTTATCAGTGCAGAACTTGCAACAGAAAGAATTCTTAAGGCATTAAAGTAAAACTCTATCTTAATTATTAGATCTGAAAGAGTACATCTTTGTAAAGCTCTTTATCTCTCATAGCTTTAACAACGTAAGGGCAAATAGGAATAATCTTATATTCGTTTTCCCTTGCGTAAGCTATTGCATGGTCGAGAAGCATTTTTGCATAACCCATACCTGCATATTCTTTATCAACCTCCGTATGAGGCATTCTCATTCTGTTATCAGTAAGTTGATAATCAATCTTCCCAGCTTGTTTATCACCTAGCATTAATACAAAAGAACCTGCTTCTTCATCATGCACTATCTTTAATTCATTCATACTGCATACTTTTTTTAATATTTAACCTCTTCTTTCCCATCAATATAACGAGCAAAACGACCAGTATTTATATCATTAACAGGATCTGGTCTATCCCATTTCCAACCTCCAAATTTAGTTTGTCTAAAATCTTCAATCGCTTGAGATATCTCTTCTTCACTATTCATAACAAAAGGTCCATATTGAACAACTTTCTCATCAATTCTCTCTCCCTCAAGTAATAATATATAAGAAGTCTTATCCATATTTTGAATCTCAAATTCCTTTTCAGCATCTAATCTAATACGATTTGAAGATGAAATATCAGTATCTCCTATCCTAATCATCCCCTCTCCCTTATAAAAATAAAGATTCCTCGACATAGTCTTAGTTCCCTTCTCTATTTTAATCTTTGAATTAGGCTCCATCCTGATAATCACAATTCCAACTCTATTTCTTTCATCATTTGCCCAAGAGTTTGGCGTCGGTTCTAAAGCTTTTCTTCCCAAAAAACTCCCTGCAATCAATCTTATATTTGTCTTATTCTTATTCTCGTCCGCAATATCAAAAATAGGAATATCCTCTCTCCAAAGCATTTTATAGTTAGGCTCAACAAATTTATCTTTCTTAGGCAAATTCAACCAAACTTGAAAGAGTTCCAAAGGATTTTCCTTATCTTGATTAATAAGAGGGAACATTTCGCAGTGCTGACAACCCTTTCCTGTTGTAAGCCATTGAACATCACCATCAGCATAACGACCATAAGCCCCCTTAGAATCGAAGTGATCAACAACACCCTCAAGAACAATAGTTACAGTTTCAAAACCCCTATGCGGATGTTCAGGAAAACCAGGCACAATATCGCCATGATACATACTAAAACCATCCTTACCAGAGAAATCACTACCAATATTTCTACCCTCAAGCGAAACATTAGGACCCATATTCATATTGCCAATAGGGAAAGCATCCTTATGATGAGCACAAAAAATAAAAGGATCTTCCATAGTCCAATGAAAGCCAATATTGCCAATATCCAAAATCACATTCTCACTATTAATTCTTTCCATAACCCTATATAAATTATTATAGATTACTTTCTTAAACCTATATATAAATACGCCAAAACCCCAATAATATTATAAATCACCCCATATAATTTCTAATAAACCAAAAACAAATACCCCCTAAAATGAATCAAAGAAAGAAAAAATTAAAACGCCGTAATAATTTTCTAAATCAAAGAAAGGATTACCTCAATCTTCGTTTCATTTTAGTAACCTGCCACCTTACTCAAATAATCCTTTGTTTTACTAAACTAAACCTTTGATTCACAATAATATTCCTTAGTTTTGCAATTCCCTTAATTCATCACATCAAATTCCTTTCTAATCCAAGCATAAAAAGTAACAACAAATCCCCTTTATTCTAAACTTTTCCCTAAATAATTGTAATCTATTCCAAAACAATTTCCTATCTTTGACGCGTGAAAGAGAAATACAATATAATGATAAGGAAAAATCCAGCACTACGGTAAATGAAAGCATACATAACAATAT
>JAGNRX010000010.1 GCA_017988355.1 Bacteroidales bacterium
TTCTAATAGTATAGTTGTATTACTCTATTCTTATTTCAAGAATGCAAGTAAGATACCTGCTGCAACTGCTGACCCCATAACTCCCGCTACGTTTGGTCCCATTGCATGCATCAATAAGTGGTTTGTTCTGTCATATTCTTGTCCAACAACTTGAGAAACACGTGCAGAGTCTGGCACTGCCGATACTCCTGAGTTTCCAATAAGTGGGTTAACTTTGTTTTCGCCTCTTAGGAATAAATTCATAAACTTAACAAACATAACACCTGCTGATGTTGCAATGATAAAAGAGAAAGCACCTAATGCAAAGATTCCTATTGATTTTGAATTAAGGAAAGATGTTGCCTGAGTAGAAGCTCCTACGGTTATACCAATTAATATAGTTACTGTGTCAATAATTGGACCTGAAGCTGCAGCTGCTAAACGCTTAGTTACTCCTGATTCTTTCAATAAGTTACCAAAGAATAGCATACCTAAAAGTGGAATACCTGTTGGCACTATGGTACATGTTAAGAGTAGGGCTATGATTGGGAATAATACTTTTTCAAGTTTAGATACTGGACGTGGTCTTTTCATCCTAATTAAACGTTCTTTCTTAGTTGTTAGAGCTCGCATAATTGGCGGCTGAATAACAGGAACTAAGGCCATATAAGAATATGCCGAGACGGCGATTGCTCCTAATAGCTCTGGTGCTAATTGTGATGAGATAAAGATTGCTGTTGGACCATCAGCTCCTCCAATAATACCAATTGCTCCTGCTTCTGCTGGTGAGAAACCAATTTGAAGTGCAATTGCATAAGCTGCAAAAATACCAAACTGTGCAGCTGCACCAATTAGAAGTAGTTTTGGATTGGAGAGTAGGGCTGAGAAGTCAGTCATGGCACCAATACCAAGGAATATGAGTGGAGGATACCAACCGTTCTGAACTCCATGATAAAGGATGTTTAGAACTGAGCCTGACTCATAGATACCTGTTCGTAAGCCAGGGTAGAAAGGAATATTACCAATTATGATACCAAATCCGATAGGAACTAATAATAATGGTTCATATTCTTTTATTATACCAAGACCGATGAAGAAACAACCTATAGCAATCATTATTACGTGACCTATTGTAAAGTTCCCGTATGATGTGTAGGCGAAAAATTGTACGAGTTGCGTTTGGATAAAATCCATGAAACTCATTGTCGATTCTAATGCTATCATTTTTTAGTCTCCTATTGTTATTAGCACATCACCTTCCATTATTGCGTCTCCCTTGCGTGCTTTAATTTCAATTATCTTTCCATCTAAGTCTGAATCAATAATGTTTTCCATTTTCATAGCCTCTAACATTATCAGCTTTTGACCAATCTTAACAACATCACCAACATTAACATAAACATCAAGAACAGTTCCTGGAAGTGGAGACTTAACTGTTTGTGATCCTGACTTGGTTGTTTTTGCTGTTTGTGGAGTTGAGTCAGTTGAAGGCACAGCAACTGAACGAACAAGCTTAGGTGTCTTTGTTTGTTTAACTTCCTTGTCAAGCTCAACCGTGTATGCAGTTCCGTTTAACTCTAATTCGATAGTTTGTCCCTCAACATTATTTATGTCAACAGAATAACTTGTTCCGTTTATTTTGAATTTATAATTTTTCATTTTACTTAATTTCTTTTATTATGATTATCGCTTATACATATTCATATTATGCAATTTTGAGCTCCAAGGAGAATAAGTTTTTGATACCTTATTAATTGTAAGAATTGTGTTCTCTTCATCATGCAACTGATCGTCATACATGTAAATTGCTGCTGCAATTGCTGCAAATTCTTCTCCACTTACTTGAGTGATATCTTTTACTGCTTGTTTTACATCTTTCACTTCGTGTTTCTTTGCCTGCATCTTTTGGAACCTAATATTTAATCCTCCAAAAAGAAGAAGGAACAAGAAGATTACAATTAGGGCAAGGAAAACTGTACTTACTGCTATAAGAGTTAGACCAATTCCATAAGGGTCATGCTTTGAAATCTCATCACCTTTCTTAGGCTTAATATAGTTAAATAATGGTGAATTTGCAATATCAATATGCTCAAAACCTTGTTTAACATCAATAGCAAATATATTATATCCATTAACGTTATCTCCAGCAATAAAAAGCTTTTTAATATCTGGCACATAACTAAATGCAGATGCAGCTCCATTAAATCTAAATTCTTGATTTAGTTCTCCCTTAAAGTTTATAACTCTAACAAAAGAGCTATCTCTATTTGAAGCTAAGTAAACGATATGATTTTCATAAATTGCAATACTCTTAGGTCTGTAAATAGCATATTCATCATGGCGACCTGCTACTACGTCAACAAGTAAAACTTTTTCTTTTTCAAATCCATCTTTTATTGGAACTAGTATTTCTACAGTATTCTCATTATGATTAATTACTGCTACAGTTTGTGTCTTTGAATCTACAGCGTAAGTTTGAGGTACCAATGGGTCGTAGGTTCCTCCTGCATTAACATTGGCTATCTGAGATTTCAAAGAGTCTATTTCTTGCTGCATCGTTTCAATCGTAGCCTTTTTCTGAGCACTAACACTCAAAGAAAAGACTAGCGAAAGAAGTAATACAACAGTTTTTATTATATTAACTTTCATCTCTTATTTTATTATAATGGAATATTGCTATGTTTTTTCATTGGGTTTTGATCCTTCTTTGTAGCTAATGCTTGAAGGGCTCTAATGACACGGAAACGAGTATTTCTCGGTTCAATAACATCATCAATATAACCAAACTTAGCTGCATTATAAGGATTAGCAAACTTCTCGTTGTATTCTGCTTCTTTTTCAGCAATGAATGCAGCCTTTGCTTCATCTCCTTCAATAGTCTTTATTTCACTGCCATAAAGAACAGAGATAGCTCCACTTGCTCCCATAACTGCAATTTCAGATGATGGCCAAGCGTAGTTGATATCACCACGTAATTGTTTTGAACTCATAACGTCATGAGCACCACCATAAGATTTACGAAGAGTTATAGTAACCTTAGGAACGGTAGCTTCACCATAAGCAAATAAGAACTTCGCTCCGTGAATGATTATTCCATTATATTCTTGAGCTGTTCCTGGAAGGAATCCTGGTACGTCAACAAGAGTTACGATAGGAATATTGAATGCATCACAAAAACGAACAAAACGTGCTCCCTTTCTTGATGAGTTTATGTCTAAAACACCAGCCATATAGTTAGGTTGGTTAGCAACAATACCAACAGAAACTCCGTTGAAACGCGCAAAACCTACAACAATATTTGCAGCAAAGTTGCGATGAACTTCTAAGAATTCTCCATCATCAACAATTGCATGTATAATGTCTTTAACATCGTATGGTTTGTTTCTATTTTCTGGAATAATTGAGTTTAATGCATCATCCAAACGATCAATTGGGTCAGAACATGGATAAATTGGAGCTTCTTCCAAATTGTTTGAAGGAAGATAAGTCATTAGTTTTCTAATTAACAATAGACCTTCTTGCTCTGTGTCAACAACAAAATGAGTTACCCCAGATTTTGATGCGTGAACCATAGCTCCACCAAGTTTTTCATCAGTTACATCTTCTCCGGTAACAGTCTTAACTACCTTAGGACCTGTTACGAACATATAACTATTTTCTTTTGACATCATAATGAAGTCAGTTAGAGCTGGTGAATAAACCGCTCCTCCTGCACATGGGCCGAAGATTGCTGAGATTTGAGGTATCACACCTGAGGCCATAATATTTCTTTGGAATATTTCAGCATAACCAGCTAATGAATTAACACCTTCTTGAATACGAGCACCACCTGAATCATTAAGCCCAATAACTGGAGCACCAACTTTCATTGCTTGATCCATTACCTTGCAAATTTTCTTTGCAAAAGACTCAGAAAGAGAACCTCCAAATACTGTAAAATCTTGTGAGAATACGTAGATAAGGCGTCCATCTATTGTTCCGTAACCTGTAACAACACCATCCGAAAGGAAGGTTTTATCTTGCATATTGAAATCTGTACAACGATGTGTTACAAACATATCAAATTCTTCGAAAGAACCTTCATCTAAAAGGATCTCAATTCGTTCACGTGCGGTTAGTTTACCTTTTGCATGTTGAGCGTCAATTCTTTTTTGACCCCCACCTAATTTTGCTTCTGCTCTTTTATCGAGTAGTTGCTTTATTTTATCTTCAAAAGCCATTATTATGATATTTATTTTTTAATAATTCAATTCTTTATTCGCTGCAAAGCTCTGTAAGCACTCCAAGTGTTGATTTTGGATGAAGGAAACCAATGTTTAATCCCTCTGCTCCTTTTCTTGATGTCTTGTCGATTAATCTTACTCCAGCTTTCTCAACATGAGTAAGTGCATCATCAACATTATCAACTGCAAAAGCAATATGGTGAACTCCTGGTCCTTTTTTATCTAAAAATCCTGCAATAGGACTTTCAGCAGATGTTGCTTCCAACAATTCAATTTTCACTTCACCAACCTTAAAAAAGGCAGTCTTTACTTTTTGGTCAACTACTTCTTCAATGTTATAGCATTCTAAGCCCATAACATCTTCCCAGTATTTAATTGCTTCTTCTAAATTAGAAACAGCTATACCTATATGCTCTATACGTTTAGGTTTCATATGATTATATGATTTTTGTTAATAAATTTATTCCTTAAAATAAAGTGCAAAAATACTATTGTTTTTTTACATTACGAAGGAAATATGGATTATTCTATTTTTAAACTATATACTATTGATTCTAACTGCATTAATTCATCTCTCTTATTTTGATTAGGAGAGTACAAAAAACAATCTATCATTATGAATTGATTATTCTTTTCATCTAAAAAACAATAGTTAATGAAAGAGCCTCCCATGAAATCATTAAACAGACGCCAAAGACCTCTTGTCTCAATTGCTGGTTGTCCATTTATGCTTACAGTTTTCCTTGTTAATGGGAATCTCTTTTCAGTCCCCATATATGAACCTCTTGTTGGCCCGGGTATATTTTCTTTTGAAATCTTATCTCTTAGCTCGATTATCTTTTCTTCATTAAACATTCCATCTCCTAAGAAAGGAGTCTTGTGAACCATTATATTTAATGTTTTTTGATCTGCCTTGACTCTATAGTCTTTTCTAAACCATGCAAAATCATCTTCAAACTTAGAAATAGAAAACTCTTTTGCAAAGGTTAGTGAAAATTTAAATGTGTTTTTAAGTTTCTTAGTTGCCTCAATATTCTCTAATCTCTTAAATGCAGCAGCAACTCTCCTATGTTCATTATCATAGAATTGATTAATGATTGATGGAGCATATCTTGAAATCATATTATATAGACTATCCCTATTATTTGCAATAATTTGAAAATATGCTTGAGGGAAAGACTTAAAGTCTATGTTTTGAAAAATAACATTTTCCGTGTTAGTTGGTGAATAGTCAATAACAAAGATGTTTCTATGTTTTTGGAACATCTCTGAATTATAGAAAGTTTTGGGTTGCATTTGCACTATATCGAAAAGTGGTTCTGGATTAGCAATTCCTTCACAAGCTTTCAAAAAATACGTTCCTATTGAGTCTCGAAGCTCTCCTTTATAAACTTCGTCTGGAGAAACTAATATCATTTCCAAAGTCTTACCACCTGATGAGGGAAGGTTCTTTGGATTAACTGATGACTGATTTGTATCTTGTGAGGATGTGGCGTCCTTTTTCTTACAACCACTTAATAATAGAGTAGATAGAACTACTGCGATAAATGCAAAAAAATAAAATAAATTTTTCATAGCAATTTAAGATTATAATTTGCAAATATCTTAAAATAAATCGAGAAAACATAGTCAAAAGTTTATTAAACGAAGATTTAGTTGTATTTTTGCACCTCAAAATTTTATAATATGTTAGATAAGTTAGAAGCAATTTATTCAAAGTTCTTATTAATAGAAGATCAAATTAATCAGCCAGAGATAATGTCTGATATGAAGCGTTATGTAAAGCTAAATAAGGATTATAAAGATCTACTCCCTATTATTGATGCCTACAAAGAATATAAAAACACCTTAGAAAACATAAATAATGCAAGGGAAGTTCTTAATACTGAAAAGGATGATGAATTTAGGGAGATGGCAAAAGAAGAACTAAACGACCTAATTCATAGAAGAGATGAGATGGAGGACGAAGTTAGATTAATGCTTGTTCCGTCAGACCCTCAAGATAGCAAGAATGCAGTTTTTGAAATTAGAGCAGGTTCAGGAGGAGATGAGGCAAGTATTTTTGCTGGCGATTTATATAGAATGTATCTAAAGTTCTTTGAGAAAAAAGGCTGGAAGTTTGACATTATTGACTTCACCGAAGGAACTGTTGGTGGATATAAAGAAGTTATTCTTAACGTGACTGGAAATGGAGTTTATGGACAAATGAAATACGAATCAGGAGTTCATCGCGTTCAAAGAGTTCCTCAAACTGAAACTCAAGGAAGGGTTCATACTTCTGCTGCATCTGTGGTTGTTTTGCCTGAGGCTGAAGAGTTTGATGTTGATTTAAAACAATCCGATATTAGAAAGGACACTTTTTGTTCCTCTGGTCCTGGTGGTCAATCAGTAAACACAACCTATTCTGCAATTAGACTTACCCATATTCCATCAGGAATTGTTGTTTCTTGTCAAGACCAAAAATCTCAGATAAAGAATCTTGATAAAGCTATGATTGTTTTAAGGACAAGACTTTTTGAATTAGAGTATAACAAGTATTTGGAGGAAATGTCAACCAAGCGTAAGACAATGGTTTCATCTGGAGACAGGAGTGCAAAAATCCGTACTTATAATTATCCTCAATCAAGGGTTAGTGATCATAGGATAAACTACACAATGTATAACCTAACTGCCTTTATGGATGGAGACCTTCAAGAGATTCTTGATGCACTTCAATTAGCTGAAAATGCTGAAAGGTTAAAAGAGGCTGTTAACTAAAACAATATTTATTATTCTAATGCGTTAAGAGTTTTACAATTGTTCAACAATATATAACGCATGAAAACTATTAATCTAGTATTCTCAATACTCCTTATTTCATTAATAACAATATTAATGCCTTATAGTTCAAAGGCTCAATTTTCTAATGTCCCTATTGGTTCTTGGAGAGACCACTTGTCTTATTACCAAACTCAAAAGCTGGCATTAGTTGAAGACAGAATTTTAGTCTCAGCCGGAAGTGCTATGTTTTATTATGACAAGGAAGACAATTCAATTGAAAGATTTTCAAAGGTTGCAGGACTAACAGATGCAGGAATTGTTCAGCTTGCTTACGATAAGAACACAAAATGTATTATTGTTGTCTATGATAATTCAAACATTGATATTATTCAAAAGGATAAAGTATATAATATCCCTGACATAAAGATTCGTTCAATTGAAGGAAGTAAGTCAATAAACAATATTACATTTTATAAGGGTAAGGCCTATCTCTCATGTGGGTTTGGCATTGTGGTCTTAGACTTAGAAAGAAAAGAAATCTTTGAAACATACTATATTGGATACAATAGCTCTAAGATAAATATTAACTCAGTTGTTATTGATAACGATTCAATTTATGCAGCAACCGTTAATGGACTGTTCTATGCTCCTTACAATTCCCCTTCCTTAGCAACAAGTGAAACTTGGAAGAAATATGAAAGCCTTGACAACCCTTTGGATACTGAAATAAAATATCTTTTTAAATTTAAAGATAAACTTATGGCAGGATTTAAGATTGATGATTCTTTTATCCATCTATTAGAAAGAAACCAAGATAAGTGGGATACCGTTTTTTCAAACCTCCTAACATATTGGATTAAGCCAACAGATGATTATCTTGTTTTAAAAACATGGGGCTCATCAAATCAAGCAATAATTGTTTACGACTCAAACTATGCCCAACAAAGGGTAATCGATGTTGAGTGGTGGCCCCTAACAAATGATTTTAACAATTTAGAAATAACCCCCGAGGTTGGAGATGCAATTATTGAAGGCAATGAGCTATGGCTTTCACACGAAAAAGCAGGAGGACTAATCTTCTTGAAAGACTTTAAGTCAAATTCTATTGCAAAATCAATCTATCCTAACGGTCCTTTATCAAATGCTGTTTTCTCAATCACAGCAGCCAACGACATTATATATGTTGCTCCTGGAGGAAGAAATATTCAGAATGCACCAAGAGGATTTCCAGCAAATATATATCATTTTGATGGTAACTACTGGGATTGCTTAAGCAATTACCAAGACTACGAAAACAAAATAAAAGATATAATTCAAATAAGTGTTGACCCAAGAAACCCCAAGCACATAATGGCAGCCTCATGGTGGAGCGGAATTATTGAGGTCTTAGATAATAAGATTGTTAAGGTCTGGGATAGCACAAACACAGGTAATGTCCTTAAAAACAATGTCTATGGCTATAGGATTGCAGGAGCAGAATACGACCCTTCTTCAAATCTTATTGTTGGCAACTCCCTTTCAAGCGAATCTTTCTGCTATCTTAATTATAGGGACGAGTGGGGAAGTTTCAACACATTCAACAGCATTGGGCAAGCAGAGGTATTAGGACTAATGTTAGATAGGCTTAACCATGGCAACTACTATAAATTCTTATGGACAAGCAAAAATGAAATCTTAGCCATAGATAATAATAATAACCAAATCGTTATTGACCCAAACAATGGAGCCAAAGACCAGTCCAATAAAGTAAACTGCATGGTTCAAGACAGTGAAGGAGAAATTTGGATAGGGACAGATAAGGGCGTTAAAGTTATTTACTCCTTAGATAACCTTTTTGAGCTAGGACAAACCGATAAATCCTCAGTTACCTGCAATAATATAATCTACCAAGAAGAAGGAATAGCACAATATTTGCTTAATTTCGACAATATAAATTGCATAATGAATGATGGTGGCAACAGGAAATGGATAGGGACAGAAAGAAATGGAGTATTTGTTTTTTCACCAAACGGAGACAAACAGCTATATCATTTCACGGCAGAGAACTCACCACTCTATTCAAATAGGGTAATAGCCATGGCACAAGAGCAAAAAACAGGAGAAGTTTATATTGGAACAGACCTTGGCATTATATCATATAAGGCAGAATCGACCAAAGCAGAAGAAGAAGCAGGAAGCCTAACAGCATACCCAAACCCAGTGAAGCCCGATTATAACGGAATAATAGCAATCAAGGGCTTTGTCTTTGATTCTGACGTAAGAATAACAGACATTAGTGGAAACACCGTAGCACACCTTAAATCAATAGGAGGACAGGCAGTTTGGAATGGGAAAAACTTCAGTGGGCAGAGAGTAAGCTCAGGAGTATATCTAATTTTCGGCTCAGCAGAAGAAGGAAAAGAAACAGCAGTTGGGAAAATCCTATTTATAAGATAGCAAAGCTTAATGATTTTCAAGACAAAAGGCATAGTCCTTAAAGCATTTGCCTACTCAGAAACAAGCATAATAGTAAAAATACTTACAAAGGAATTTGGAGTAAAATCCTATATCATAAAAGGAAGCAGGAACCCAAAAGCAAAACTACGTTCCAATCTATTCCAACCCCTATATATCTTAGACCTTGAAGCCTATAATAATCCCAAGAAAGACTTACAGCTAATCAGTGAAGCAAAGATTGATTATGACCTCACCCCCCTATTCTCTGAGATAAAGAAAACAACACTTGCCTTTTTCATCTCCGACATCATAAATCAATGCCTTAGAGAAGAAGAGAAAAACGAAGAACTTTATGAATTTATAGAAGAGAAAATCAAAGCCCTTAACTCACTTGAAAGCAAGTTTTCAACCTTTCACCTCTATTTCCTAACAGAACTAAGTGGGCATTTAGGATTTGAGCCAATGAATAACTACAATAAAGAAAACCAATATTTCAATCTCCTAAAGGGATACTTCACAAAAACAGCCCCATCTCACACAAATTATCTAAATGAGAAAGAATCAGCCCTTTTCTCATCATTTCTCTTATCAGCAAATCCAGAAATAGAAAACCAAAGCACAATAAGCCTAACAAAAGAAGAGAAAACACAAATCCTAAACATATTAATCAAGTTCTACGAGACCCATCTCCTAAGTCCAAACTCAATAAAATCTCATCAAATCCTTACAACAATACTTCATTAAATAAGAAACCCAAATCTTTTTTCTTATAACCACCCCCCTATTCTTAATTAAAAACCATAGAATCCATAATTCCATATCCCAAATAATGGCAAAGGAAAACAGTTATATTAAATTATAAGATAATAGCACTCCAATAATAAATTTAATCAAAGGATAAGACCAGAAAATTGAATTTATAAAAATCAGAAATGCAGTTTAAAGCCTCTAATTCAGCATAATAAAATCCTGAAACACTGTTTAAAATTCCTAAAACGCCATTTAAAAATCCTGAAACGCTGTATTAAATTATTAGATCAAAGAAGCATTTTGCTGAGATGCACATCTTAGCTTACTGAGATGTATATCTTAGCGTCTTGTGATGTACATCTTAGCAGCGTGAGATGTACATCATAGCAAGATTAAACAAAGAGATAGAAATTTAATACTTGATTATAAAAATTTAAAGCTTTATTTGGTGATTTTTATCTATAATTCAACGGATATTATATACTAAAATAATATAGCCTTCTTTGATACTGCATAAAAAAAGCGAAGAAAGAGTAAATCCTTCTTCGCTTCTTGAATTATAAGTGTTTTGTTTTAGTAATCTATTAAAGATTTGCTTTAATTTGAGCTAAGATTTCCTCAAATTCTTCTTTTGATAGTGATAGTTTTGGACGCTTAAAGTCTAAATCTCCTACACTGTTAATTGGCACAAGGTGTATATGTGCGTGCGGAACTTCAAGTCCAATAACTGCAAGACCTACTTTTGGGCAAGGAAATGCTTTTTGAATGGCTTTTGCGAGCGTTTTAGCAAAGATATTAAGCTCTGAGAGTAAATCATCCTCAATATCGAATATATAGTCTATTTCCTTCTTTGGAACAACTAAGGTATGTCCTTTTGCAAGTGGAGATATATCTAAGAATGCATAGCAATTCTCAGTTTCTGCGACCTTATAGGAAGGTATTTCTCCTGCAATAATTTTTGAAAATAGAGTTGCCATACTAATCTCTTGTTATTTTAACGATTTGTAATTTCAAAATCCCAGCTGGAACTTCAATCTCTACAATGTCTCCTTCTTTCTTGCCAAGCATTCCACTTGCAATTGGAGAGGTTACTGATATCTTTCCCTCTCTAAGGTTTGCTTCGCTTTCTGGCACTATTTCATATACCTGCGATTTTTTGGTAGCAAGGTTAATAAATTCAACCTTAGAAAGAAGCAAGACTTTTGAAGTGTCTATCTTGCTTTCATCAAGTAGGCGAGCATTTGCGATTAGGGTTTGTAGTTTAGAAATCTTCGCCTCTAAATGTCCTTGAGCATCTTTTGCTGCATCATATTCTGCATTCTCAGACAAGTCTCCCTTGTCTCTTGCCTCAGCAATTGCTGCGGAGATAGCAGGACGCTCAACTGAGATAAGGTTTTGTAGCTCTTGCTTTAGCTTTTGTAAACCTTCTTCCGAATAATATTTATTTTTTGACATAATTAATTGTATTATGAATTAAAAAGAATCGAAGACCCTTAATGAAAGGTCTTCGATTCATATATTTAATTAAGTGTGTATATTACAACGAAATCACGAGACCTACTGTGTGGATTCCTCCAGCTACCTTGGTCAATCTATAAGCGTAATCAATTGATAGGTTAACTCCGTTTTTATCATTTTTTGCTTTTTGAATTGGAGCGATTATTGAAGCTCCTGCAGCAAATCCTGAATAAAGGGTTGTTGCACCTGCATCAACATCATAAACACTTGTAGTTATTGCGTCTTCATAAGTGTAAGAACTACGTAGCATAAATATCTTTGCAAATGAATATTCAAGTCCAAATGTGTATTGGTCTTTTGAAAATGCCATTGAAGCAAAGTTAGCTGCAGTTGTTAAACGGTGTTTGTTTTCTGCAAAAAGGAAGTCATAAGATGCACCAATATTTAAACTTGATGGTATTTCAAAGCTTTGAGAACGTTGTTCCAAAGACATTTGACGACCATAGAAGTCTGCAACAGTTGATAAACCGTCTCCACTATAACTCATTGCTGGTCCCCAGTTTTTTAGAGTTATACCGAATTTGATTTCGTAATTTTCACCTGTTACATATTGGATACCTGCATCAATTGCTACTCCAGTTGCTGTAACGTTATCTATCCCTTCATTAACAACCTTAAGAGTTGCTCCTCCATAAATTGAAGTTGAAAAAGCTTTGGCAAATGAAACTCCAATATTCATATTTGATATTGAGAAGGTTCCATTATTAAACTCAGGGCTATTTACTCCAGTTCTATCAATAAGTCCAAAACCCATTGAGGTGACTGATATCCCAAGAACTCCATAGTCTCCAAGGCTTTGACCAAGTCCGAATGAACTAACGCCCACTCCAGAATTGTTTAACCAATTGTTGTATGAAAAGTTAGCCTCAGTTCCTGAGATTCGTCCTAAACCTGCAACGTTAGAAAACAAAGCATCTATACCTGTTCCACATGCAGTGTTAACACCTCCCCAACCAGAACTTTTAGCCCAAGGGTTTATCAAAAGCGACCCTGCACCAGCAGTCCCTCTTCTGTCATCGTTCCCTGCTTTTAGATTCAAATTGGAGAATAGTAGAGCTCCTAAGATGACAAAAGCAAATATTCTATATATATCTTTCATATTTATCTTATTTAAAATATTTCAATCTCTGCTGTTAATTATTATTGGAAAGAATTTAAGTCAATTGGGCGTAATGCACCAAACCATTTAACAATCTTTTCACCAACTCCATCAGCTTTAATATGGATTAAGTATGCTCCTCCTGAGATTGGTAATCCTTTATGATTCTTTAAATCCCAGTCTATTGAAGTTAATGCAGAACCTGCTCCAGAAACTAAACCTTTTGAAGGTCCACGTAATTTTCTGATAACAGTTCCATCAACTGAATAGATAGTTACATAACAGTCAGGTGGCAAGTTGCAAATCTTAACAAGATTCTCTACTTGGTCTCCTTCGTAAAGTGAAGCTGCAAAATAAGGATTAGGAACAACTGTTACTTGATCTAATTCAGACTTAGCTAATTCAGTATTACCAACTGAGGTTGCAATATTATTAGTTATTGTAAATTCGTACATTGGGAAGTTATCGTTTTGAGGAGCGATAGCTGAACCGTTTACGTTGTTTGTGTAGTTTTTCTTATATGGTTGACGAACTCTTAGTGAAACCTTAACATCTGTTGGGATTTGAGCAAATCGATCAGTGTTGAACGCTGTTGCTAGTGGTGCTCCAACCCAAGTTACAGAACCAAATACTTCCATAGCTTGTGTAAGGTTATCATTTTTGTAGTCATTATAAGGAGTAGTGTTTGAAAGAGTAATAGATTCTAATTTTTTCAATCTATTATAAGCCCAAGTTCCCATATCTTTATTTCCTGAACCATCAA
>JAGNRX010000124.1 GCA_017988355.1 Bacteroidales bacterium
GTTTAAATCTTATCATGATACTGTTATTACATACGAAGACTTAAAAATGATATTTGAAAAAAACAGCCAAACTTGGAAAACTAAACTAGAGGCTGTTAATTGTATTTATCTTATCCAAGATACTAAAAACGGTAAACAATATATAGGTTCTACTTATGGCAGAGAAGGTATTTGGGGTAGATGGAAAGAGTATGCAAAAAGTGGTCATGGTGGAAATACTGAATTAGTTAATTTAGTAGAGCAAAATAACAAGTCTATGTATGATTTTCATTGGGTTATTCTTGAAACTCTATCAATAAATGTGACAGCTTATGAAGCTATAGAAAGAGAAGCGTTATATAAATTTAAATTCCAAACCATTAAATTCGGATATAATCTTAATTAGAATAATTGATTTTCTCTATCTGTTTTAGTATCATCAAAACTTCTTTCAGAGATAAGGTCTTTTAGAAATACTATAAATTATAATATATTTCTGATGGGAATTAATTTGGGATTTTAGATGGGTTTGGGCTTGGTTTTTCTAGGTTTATACATATATATGATAAGGTTTTTGCTTTTCTTTTGTGGAAGTTGTAAAAATCATCGTACTTTTGCATGTTATTTATAATAGTATGACTTATGAAAAAACCAATTTTATATATATTTGTTCTATTTATTCTAATTTTTAGTTCAAATCTTAACGCTCAAGTTCTTATTGGGCAAGGTGTTAAAAACCCAAATCCAACATTTAAGTCCTCTGATGAGGGTTTGTCTTTTTCTCAATCTTTTTCTTTTCTTCGTTTAGATAATGTTAGGACTGAGAAGGGCGTTTTCTGTAAAATTAATATGGGAGATGATTTCGGAACTAGCCAAAAGGTTGGTATGCCTGAACTGCCTACTTATTCTCAATTGATTGAATTGCCTTACGGTGCTGATGTTGAAATTGAGTATAGTAATATAATAACCGAAACTTATTCATTGGAAATCTATGGTGGGAATAAAATTATTCCTTTTCAAAGGTCTATGTCTAAGAGTGAGGATGAGGTTTTGTTTGAAATAAACGAGAAGGCTTATCTTAGGAATGAGTTTTTTGGAAATGACTTGGTTGTGGTTGAAAAATTAGGTTTTATGGGTGGGGTTAGACTGGCTCGCTTGTCTGTTTCGCCAATAAAATATAATCCTGCAACTAACACTATTGTTATTGTTAAGTCTTTTGATGTTAATATTAGGTTTAAGAATATTGACTCTAAGGCTACTCAAGAGGCTAAGCTGAAGTATAATAATCAGCAATCTGCTTTTGTAGGACAAAAAACTATTAATACTAAGGGTCTTTCTGCTACTAATTCTTCATCACCAGTTGATAGACCATTGAAAATGATTATCCTTTCAGACCCTATGTTTGAGAATGTTTTGCAGCCTTTTATTCGTTGGAAGAGGGAGAAAGGGATTGAGGTTATTGAGTTATATAAGGGTCAACCTAATGTGGGTGCTACAAAAGAACAGATGAAAAATGCTTTGAAATCTTTATGGGATAATGCATCTGCTATTTCTCCTGCTGCTGATTATCTTCTAATTTGTGGGGATGTTCAACAAATTCCTGCTTTTGATGCTGTTAATAATCAAACTGGTTCTTCGCCAACTGATTTATATTATGCTGAATATACTGGGGACTTTCTGCCAGATTTGTTTTATGGTAGGTTTTCTGCTCAAACTGTGGCTCAGATGGAAAACATTGTAAATAAGACTATAACTTATGAGAAGAACTTGATGCAAGATAATTCTTATTTGAAGAAAACTCTTGTGGTTGCTGGTAAAGACAACGGCTCGCTTCAAATGACATGTGGAAATGGACAGATTAATTACCTAAAGACTTATATTCAAAATAATCCAAATATTGATACTTTAATTTATTATAATCCTGCCTCTGGCAGTTTCTCTTCTCAGATAAGAGATAGTATTGAAAGAAATTCATATTCATATATTAATTATTCTGCTCACTGTGATCAAAATGGTTGGTCAAGTCCTTCTCTTACTTCAAATGATGTTAAGAATATGAATAATCAAGGAAAGTTTGTATTCTATATTAATAATTGCTGCCTCTCAAGTAAGTTTAATGAAAGTGAATGCTTTGGTGAGGCTGTTTTAAGGGCTGATAATAGAGGTGGGATTGGAGCAATTGGGGGAAGTAATTCTACTTATTGGAATGAAGATTTCTACTGGACTGTTGGGAGCAAGTCGGTTAATCTCAATCCTGCTTATGATGCAAATAATTTAGGTGCTTATGATAGATTATTCCATAAAAACAATGAGGCTTTTTCAAAATGGTACACAACTGCTGGGCAAATTGTTCAGGCAGGAAACCTATCAGTTCAGCAATATGGTTCAAGTCTAACAAATTATTACTGGGAGATATATCATTTGATGGGAGACCCTTCACTAACTCCTTATATTGGTTTGCCTCTAACGATGACAAGTTCTATTCCAGACTCAATACCTCTTGGGGCGAATAGTCTTGCCTTACAAACTCAGCCTTATGCTTTTGTTGGGATTTCAAATAATGGTTCATTATTAGGTGCCTCTCAAGCTGATGTAAATGGAGATGTAAATATTGATTTTAATAGTGCATTAAGTGTTCAAGGGAGATTAAAGGTTGTCATTACTAATCAGTTTTCGTATCCTATTATTGATTCAATAGCTGTTTTTATTCCAAATTATCCTTTGCTAAATATAGGTTCATTGAAATATTATAATAGTCAACTGGATGAGGTTACGGAGCTTAAAAATAATGAAGAGTACTTTATTAGTATTAACCTTGAAAACCTAGGTACTATGGCAATTGATAGTGTGAGGTTGAAGGTTAATAGTTCTCCAAACTTATTAATTAGTGACTCTGTAGAATATATTGGTTTTATTGGAGGAAATTCTAATTTTGTTTCTGATTATTGTTTCAAGGTTAAGATATTAGATGGTACTTTCGATAAAACTCAAATCAATTATTCATTAGATATCTTTGGTGCAAATAATTATTATGATAATAAGATGCTTTCAATTGATGCCTTCTGCCCTGAATTTTCAATAGAAAACATTGAGATTTCAAAAGATACTATTAATGATTTGCTAACAGGGGAAAGGCTTACGATTAAGTTTGATATTAGAAATGTTGGTAGGAATGTTGCAGAAGCAGGTAGCGTTTACTTATATCCTATGTCTTCAAATCTTTTTTCTCAATCAGATAGCATTGATGTTTTAAGTCCTTTGCCTCCTAATGCTTCAATTCCTTATTCTTTTAATCTTATTTTTGACCCTCTTAATTCCAATAACAACTATATAAAATTTAAAATATCTGCAATTGCAAATCTCTATTATAATACGCGTATATATGATTCTATACAATTAAATGGTAGTATTGAAACCTTTGAAACAGGAGAGCTTACATATTTCCCTTGGGTTAATGATTTGATAAAGCCTTGGACAATTGAAACAAATGCAACTAAGGTGTATCAAGGACAATATTCTTTGAGGTCAGGTAATATTACAAATTACGGAAAAACGACATTAAGCATTAATATGAAGTCAATCATGAAAGATAGTGTCTCTTTCTTTGTGAAGCTTTCTACTGAAGCAAGTTATGATATATTTATGTTCTATGTAGATGATGTTTTGGTTCTTAGTAAATCAGGCGAGAAAGATTGGCAAAGATATGCGTTTGCAGTAAGTACTGGGAATCATAATTATAAATGGATATATGAGAAAGATGTTTCTTCCTCAAGTGGTAGTGATGCTGTATGGATAGATAATATTGTATTCCCTCTAAATGCCGTAATAACCAATATTAGTAGTGTTGAAGAAAACATTGATAATATTAGCGTATATCCAAATCCTGCTCAAGACATTATTAATATATCTAACCTTAAAGCCAAATCAGATATTATTCTCTATGACTTGTTGGGAAGGGTAAAGTTTTCAAGCTCAAGCAAGATAATCTCAAACATTAATGTATCAAGTCTTAAAAATGGGGTCTATTATTTGTCCATTAAGTCAGATAAGGGTATAGTTAATAAGAAAATTATTATAGCAAGATAGAAAATAAAATGCAAGATACTACCAGTTCTCATCTTGATTTAATTATTACTAAACAGGTCAGCCCTCCAATATTTATAGTATCTGATTCGATTGAAAAAGACACAAGTATTGTTGGGTTCAAAGATTATGTGATTAAAACTTTAAATTCTCACACAGAGCCTTTATTGGAAAGAGAATCTTTGTTCCGACATAAGACTTATGTAAATAAAGATTTAAAGATAATTGAAAGACCAATAACTTCTGCCGAAGGATGGATATATGGAGTGATTTTTCTTGCCACGTTTTTATACTTCCTATTAATAAAGATATTTGCCAAGAAGATTAAGCATGTAATTAAAGGGACGTATAATCATCTAACGTTATTTATTATACTTTCTTTTCTTTTTATGCCAATATTTACACTCCTGTGCTA
>JAGNRX010000125.1 GCA_017988355.1 Bacteroidales bacterium
TGTTAACTACAATAACTACTCCCTTGTGGTTTCTTTGAATTAGACTGAAAAGATTAAGGTCTTGTGATTCTAAACCTTCAGATGCGTCCAACATAAGAATACATATATCACTTGATTCGATTGATCTGATTGAACGCATTACTGAGTAGAATTCTATATCCTCAGATACCTTTCCTTTTTTCCTAACTCCAGCTGTGTCAACAATAACGAAATCAAATCCAAATAGGTTATAGCGTGTGTTTAATGAGTCTCTGGTTGTTCCTGAAACATCTGTTACTATATTTCTTTCCTGACCTATAAGAGCATTTATTAGAGAACTCTTTCCAACATTAGGTCTTCCAACAACTGTTATCTTAGGCAAACCTAATTCAACATCTTCTTCTTCATCCTCTATCTCATAGTCTTTAACAAGTTCATCAAGCATATCTCCTGTTCCTGAACCATTGATTGCGGAAATGCTGAATATATCTCCAAGTCCTAAGCTGTAGAATTCAGCATCATCAAAGGCTCTTTTTGTGTTATCAACTTTATTTGCAACAAGCAAAACCTTCTTTTCTGTTCTTCTAAGCATATCGGCTACGTCCTCATCCATTGGTGTTAGTCCTTCTTTAACATCAACCAAAAAGATTATCGAGTCAGCCTCTTCAATTGCCAAGGCTACTTGTTTACGGATTTCTCCCTCAAACGCATCATCACTACCCATAATGTACCCACCTGTGTCAATTATAGAGAACTCTTTCCCATTCCAATTGCTCTTTCCATAATGACGGTCACGCGTTACTCCTGAAGTTTCATGAATAATGGCTTCTCTTGATTCTATCAAACGATTAAAAAGTGTTGATTTCCCAACATTTGGTCTTCCAACTATAGCTACAATTTTTCCCATATTATTATTTTATTTATTATCTGTTTTCTTATCTGTTTTGAAATTTATCTTATTCTCCTTAACTATCTTTTTCCACCTCCTAAAAGATGATTTATTCCCTCCTGTTCGGCTTATATGAAGTGGTTCTTCTTCTTCTTTATTATCATAATCATCTTCACTATTCTCTCTTCTATGTCCCTCCGAAACTGCATGTGCAATGCTGGCATTAAGTTCAAAACCAATTAATAGTATAAATGAGACTATATAGAACCATAAAAAGAATATTATTAATGCCCCTATTGATCCGTATAACGCATCATACTTAGAAAAATGTGTTATATAGAAGTTAAATCCAGTTATTGAGAGAAGAAAAAGAATTGTTGCAAGAGTTGCTCCTGCCGAAAAGAACCTAAAATTGGACTTATCAACAGGGGTATAGTAGTATATTACAACAAACATTATATATACCAATGCAATTAATAACAACCATTTTGCAGTCTGTAGGAGAAAGACCATAAAGCCCTCTTCCATCAATCCGTTTCTAAGAAGAAAATTAAAAAAAGCTTGCGAGCCAATGATTAGTACAAAAGACAATAGAACAACTAATCCAATTGCAAACACCAAACCTATACTAATTAATCTATTCTTATACCATTTTCTTTTCTTCGATACGTGGGTTGTTCTATTAAAAGAAATTATCATTGCATTTACTCCATTTGAAGCAACATAGAGCGAGGCTATAAAACCAATAGACATTAACCCTTGGTGCTTCTTTAAGAATATTTCATTTACTGTTTCTATAACCTTGTCAGCAATTGCATGAGGAACAAGAGCTTCAATTAATTCTATAACTTGAAGATATAATGAGTCTATTGGAATATATGGTATAAGCGTAAAGAAGAATAGCAAAAGAGGAAGGGTTGCTAAAACGAAGTGATAGGCAAGTGCTGCTGCTCTTTGATTAATAAAGCCTTTAACCAAACCATTGAAGAAAAATGACAATACATCGAAGAGTGGAACTCCCTGAAAACCTGGAAGAACAATTAATCTTGACAAATGTACAGTATTACGTGTATATCGCCAGTATAAAAACTTCCTTAAATATTTACTGCTCTTCTTAGCCACTAATATATCCTTTTTATTATTTTATAAGACTCCAACTAAGCTTGATTATTATCTGCAACCAAACTTAAGTCCAAGGATTTAATTTGATGAGTTAAACTTCCAACAGAAATATAATCAACACCTGTTTTGGCAAAAGAAAGAATTGTTTCTTCATTTATACCACCAGAACTCTCTGTTTCATATTTCCCACCAATAAGTTTAAGTGCCTCAAGGGTTAGCTCTGGAGTAAAATTATCTAACATTATTCTATCAACTTGTCCAACATCCATAACCTTTTCCAATTCCTCCATAGAACGAACCTCAATCTCTATCTTCAAAGTCTTATTATTTTCTTTCAGATAATTACGGCTTTTGGTTATAGCTTCTTTTATTCCTCCTGCAAAATCAATATGATTATCCTTTAGCATTATCATATCAAATAGACCTATCCTATGGTTATATCCTCCACCAACTTTCACAGCATATTTCTCAAACAAACGCATTGAAGGAGTTGTTTTTCTGGTATCAAGTAGCTTAGCATTAGTTCCTTTTATTATCTCAACATAGTGATCAGTCGTTGTTGCAATTCCAGAAAGCCTTTGCATATAATTAAGGGCAGTTCTTTCTGCGGTTAGAATCCCTATTGCAGAACCTTCAACCCTAAACACAATATCGCCTTTCTTTATTCTATCTCCATCTTGCATAAGTGGAGTAAAAATAATGGTATTATCGACCAAAGAATATACTCTTTTAGCAATTTCAATACCACAAATTATACCATCTTGCTTTGCAATAAGCTTAGCTTTATCTTTTGTGGTTTTTGAAATGCAAGCCAAAGAAGAATGGTCGCCATCTCTAACATCCTCTTCTAAAGCTAATTTAATATGATTCAATAAATATTGTTCTGGAACTATGCTATACATTATCTTATAAAGATTTTCTTTTATAATCTATTCAATTTGTGGACAAAGGTACGAAAATTAGTAGAATTACTTTCCTGTTTTTCTATTTTCTTGATAAAAAGGATAAATAGAAGAAACAAATAATTAACTTTGCATCTCTTATATCTACTTTTACAAAAGTAATATTGGAGTGCTTTTTTTTATTAAACAAACATTTGAACCAAAACAATGAATATAGAGATAATTAATATAGGAGATGAACTTCTAATTGGGCAAGTTGTGAATACCAACGCTTCTTTTATGGCTAAGGAATTAAATAAGGTTGGCTTCAATGTAAACAGAATTACTACCATTGCTGACGATAGTTTGGAGATTGAAACATCGGTTAAAAAAGCCTTAGAGAATGCAGATTCTGTAATAATAACTGGAGGTCTTGGGCCAACAAAAGACGATATCACAAAATACACATTAGCTAAGATTTTCGATAGCCAGATGATAGAAAGCCAGGAAGTATTAGCTAATATTAAAACAATATTTGACCGTAGAGGCTTTGAGCTTACTCCAACAAATCGTCTCCAAGCCCTTGTTCCAGAAAAATGCAGAGTAATTGAGAACTTAGTTGGCACTGCAGCAGGAATGTGCTTTGAGAAAGATAATAAACTAACCTTCTCTATGCCTGGTGTTCCTTTTGAAATGAAGGAAATGCTCATAAAACATATTATCCCTATACTTCAATCGCAGTATAAACCCGATGCAATCTTCCATAAAACAATAATTACGCAAGGAGTTGGCGAGAGTTTCCTATCTGATATGATAGAAGAGTTTGAACTTGCCTTGCCTAAATACATTAAACTTGCCTACCTCCCTTCTGCAAATATGCTAAGGCTACGTTTGTCTGCAAGAGGTGAAAACGAAAAAGAAGTTAAGGCAGAACTAGACCATCAAATAGATAAGTTAATGCCACTAATTAAAGATTGCTTTCTTGGATTTAACGAAGGAGACCTAAGCCATGTACTTGCTGATATGCTAATAAAAGAAGGGAAAACCGTTTCTCTTGCAGAAAGTTGCACTGGAGGTAATATTGCAAAGTCAATAACTATTAATCCAGGCTCATCTCAGTATTTCAAAGGTTCTGTTACTGCTTATGCAAATGATATTAAGGTAAGTGTTTTGGGAGTTGATGTAAAAGCAATCTTAGAGCATGGGGCTGTTAGTGAAGAAGTAGCAAAGCAAATGGCACTTGGAGCTATAAAGATAATGAATTCTGATTACTCAATTGCAACAACAGGTGTTGCTGGACCAGATGGAGGAACCGATGAAAAACCTGTTGGAACTGTTTGGGTGGCTGTTGCAAATAATAAAGGAGAATGCATTGCTACACAGCATAATTTCTATTCTAGCAGAGATAACTTTATTGACAGAACAACCAATGAGGGATTTTCAAAACTTATACGCTTTATAAAACAAAAGAATTAATAATATGGAAAAACTAAATGCATCTGAACTTGTTTTAACCCCTGAGGGAAGTCTTTATCATATTCACTTAAAACCTCATCAATTAGCTGATAATATTATATTAGTAGGTGACCCAGCAAG
>JAGNRX010000126.1 GCA_017988355.1 Bacteroidales bacterium
TTTATTAATCTCTACTGTCTTTGTATGGCTTAGTGGCATGATATCACTTAAGCTAAGGTTAGCAAAATCATTATCTATATTAGTGCAGTGAATAGCGTCCTTACTAAAGCCAACATTTTTAACTAAGTTAACGCTAGGAATTATACACACTCCATTCTTCCTCCAAATGTTAAATAATAGCTGATAATCCCATGAGTTAATCTTGTTTTTCTTAATAAGCTTAAACCTATCAATCCAATACCCTCTTTCGTGCCAAGAATGATTAAAGTATTTCTTTAATATTTTTCTAAACTCTTTATTTGAAATATTTTCAACATCAAATGAATACCCATCAATTGTATTTCTCCATGTAGCCCATCCCCAAATATGAGCATAGGAAGAGAAATAATAAGAATAAGGGCTGGTATTGGTTTCCTGAAAGTTATTCCCTCCAATAAACATAACCTTTTCATCGTCCTTATATCTTTCTAATAGTTCTTCACAATAAGGGAAAAAGTCTTGCCCAGGAAAGCAATCTTCTTCAAGAATAATACCTTGTTCTACATTTTCAAAAAACCATTTAATTGCCGAAGAAACTGCTCTTCCTGCTCCTTTGTTCTGGTCTAAGTAGTATTTCTTTAATTCGCATTGCCAATCGATCTGAGTTTCAAAAATAGCTTTTGACTTATCCAATAATTCCTTTTCTCCAACCTTCTCTTTTCTTGCTCCATCACAAAACACAAATAATTGTTTAGGTCTTTGCTTTTTCAACTCGTCAAATAATCCTTGCACTAAATGAGGACGATTAAATATAATAACAAGTATTGGAGTGTTAAGTTGATTCATAGATAATAGGTTATATTGTTTTTGATTTCTCAGCCCTTAAAACACCTCTTCTAATATAAGGCTTCTTAAAGTCTTCACCATTTCCATACAATATCATATAGCTATTTGAAAACTGAGTGCTATAGCCCATATCTTCAAAGAAAGCTTTAAATTTCTTATCGTCATCATAATAATGATAAGTGCAAATATCAACCTTAATATTATCTTGTTTTAGTATTGAACTTCCTCCTCTTAGAACAGAGTCTTCACTCCCTTCAACATCAAGTTTTAGGAAATTAGGGAAAGGCTTATTCTTAAAGAACTCATCTAATGAAATATATCCTTTTTCATCTTTATCTGATACTTTGGAAAACACAAGTTCAACCTTATCTTTCCATGGCTTAAAGGTTTTCTTCAAAGCTTCTTCCCAAATATTATCTGCTTCAAATATATAAACCTTCTTAACCTTATCGATAATAGACAATGAGAAATTACCTTCTGCAGCACCAATATCAGCTATAATTGAATCCTTATTAACTTGAAAGTTTTCACTAAGATAGGAGTGAGGAGAGTCTGGGTGTTGCTCTTCAAATATACCATTGCAATAACGTATAATTGTTTTCTTAGTAGTCCCTCTTGGGAAAAACAGCTTCTTACCATTAAAGTCAACATAATACATCCTATCCTCTTTCATAATATCAAAATTCTTTTGAACCTCAATATCTAAAGGTATGGTCTTGATGGGATTCTTATCCAAAAACTCAATAATATCTAGTATTTCCTTATCAGAACTATCCAATGATTTCAAATAACTATGAACTTCTTTTTTAATATTTGGTAGATTTAGTTGTTCGTCTCTTTTCTTCAACCTTCTTTCATACATAAAGTCTCTTAGAAACTCAGGAATCATCAATCTGTAAATGTAAAGAATTCTATTCATAATTAAATTTGAGTTTCTTTTAGTAAATTATCAAAGTATTCAATGGTCTTAACTAAACCCTCATTAAGTTGTATCTTAGGTTCCCACCCAAGTTCTTTCTTTGCAAGGTCGATATTTGGCTTTCTTTGAGTTGGGTCGTCTTGTGGAAGTGGTATAAACTTAATTTGAGATTTTGAATTTGTTAGCTCAATAACCTTTTGTGCAAGTTCTAAGATAGTAAATTCATATGGATTCCCTGTATTTACTGGTCCAGTAAAGCTATCTCTTGTTGCCATCATTCTAATCATAGCCTCCAATAAATCATCAACATATTGGAAACTCCTTGTCTGCAAACCATCACCTGCAACCGTAATATCTTCTCCCTTTAATGCCTGAACAATGAAATTACTAACAACCCTACCATCATTAGGATGCATATTAGGACCATAAGTATTGAATATCCTTATAATCTTTATCTTAACATCGTTTTGTTTATTATAGTTCACAAAAAGAGTCTCTGCACAACGTTTACCCTCATCATAGCAACTTCTCTCACCAATAGGATTAACATTACCCCAATATGATTCAACTTGTGGATGAACCATAGGATCACCATAAACCTCCGAAGTAGAGGCTTGAAGTATCTTAGCATTAATTCTCTTTGCAAGACCTAACATATTCAAGGCTCCCATAACCGAAGTCTTAACTGTCTTTATTGGATTATATTGATAGTGGATAGGAGAGGCAGGACAAGCAAGATTATAAATTTCGTCAACCTCAACAAAGAAAGGTGAGCAAACATCGTGACGAATAAGCTCAAAATAAGGATTGTCTAAAAGATGAATGATATTTCTTTTGCTTCCTGTGAAGTAGTTATCTAAGCAAATTACTTCATTTCCTTCTTCTAATAATCTTTTACATAAATGAGAGCCAATAAAACCAGCTCCTCCGGTGACAAGTATTCTTTTCATGATAATAGTTTAATTCAACTTACAAAGGTAATAAAAATATAATAACCTTAACCAATGGATTAAAAAAAACTAAGAAATCTTATCTCTCAACCTATTATTGATATAGTATTGAGTTCTTGAATAATAGAATAAAAATGCAATAATATTAAGAATAAGAAGGGCAATTGCAGCTCCAAGACCCAAGTAAGCATTTGTTAGATAATCGAATAAGAAATAGCCAATAAAACTAGTGATAGCTCCAACAAAGACTTGTATATATGTTTTTTCAAAATATGACATATAGTTAACATAAAGACCAATAAGGGCTGCAAAGATTTGTGAAAGGATAAGAATAGGTAAGATAACTAAAATGCCATCTGAATAAGTAGGAGGAATAATCTTAAACCTTAGTGCAATAAAGACAACTAAGAAAATCATAAGTCCAATACCCATTAGGGCAAAGAACATAATAATAGTATAACGCTTAGTCTTCCTTCTAAGAACAGTCATATCCTTTTCTTTGAAAAACAGAGGCAACCAAACAAAGTTAAAAGATTGAAAAACAATTAAAATGATTGTAGCTAACATTATTGCCAAACTATATTCTGCATAATCATTAACCCCAGCATACTTCATTACAAAGAACTTGTCGCCAAAATTAAGCATAGCTCCCATAATTGCAGCAACCATAATAGGAGAACCAATCTTAAAAGCCTTCCCCAAATAATATAAATTAAATACAGGCAAACACCTCTTAATAATCAAAGAACCAAAAGCAATAGTAAGCAAGAGCTCAGCCACATAAGTGATGGCTAATCTAAGCATAACATTATCAGCTGAGGAATAATACAAAACTAAAATGGCAGTTCCGTTTGAAAGAAATAAACGAAGTATATTAAACCTTTGTAGGTTAGAAATGTTTTCAGAGCTAACAAAGAAGAAAGTAAGATAGTTGGTAAAGACCATTGAGATAATGCCAATGAAAACATATACCCTATAATTTAAATAAATAGCAGTATTAATCTCATCCAAATTGTTCTTCATCGAATAGTTAAAGAAACTAATATCGAACTTAGTCAGGTAGATTACTATAATCGAGAGAGCCAAAAGCACTAATAAAGAAGTAGAAACAGTAAATATCATTGAGGCTTGTTTCTTCTTGTTTTCAATGGTGTCGGCATAGAGTTTAGAGAGTGAAATATAAAATCCAAAGTTAAGAATACTTGCAGCAGTCATTGCAAAGGAATAAAGGTAGTTATAAATCCCAAACTCCTTTTGAGTCATAAGGTAAAGAAAGACAGGAATAAGCAAAAAGTTAGCTCCACGCACTAAGACATCAACAGAAAAGACCTTCACAAAGCGTGAAAACATCTCATTTCCCTTAACATACTTACTAATAAACTCTTTTACAAAACCCATCTTAATTTAGTTTAAATTGCTTGTTTACTCTGACTATTTAATATAAATATTCCTTAAATCACAATTAGGTAGTTTAGCCTTAATCTTTTCCAAAACAGAAGTTCTAACCATCATTAACTCGTGTTTAAGGGCAGGAGAATTAACCTGAACATATAAACAATTGCTCTGAACATATATCTTAGAGGTTAGCTTATTAATCAATTCCCCAGTAATCTCCCTCCAAGCCGCAATAATATCTTCCTCATTCAAATTAGCATCAATATGGTAGTAGGCAAAGAAGTCCTTCATAACATCCTTAATGTTTTTCTCCTTAGTCTCCCTAACGTTAAATGTTATCTTATCAACATAATTTCTACTTTTCATCCAC
>JAGNRX010000127.1 GCA_017988355.1 Bacteroidales bacterium
CTCTCTCTGTTGTAGTTTTTGGAGGTAGTCTTTCCCATGATAAGCAAGTTCTCTTAACTCATCAAGCTCATTATCATATCCCTTTGCAATAACTCCTCCCTTAGAAACTGCATTTGGAGCATCATCTGAAAGAGTCTTTATTATTTTATCTATTAGGTCTTGACATATATCCAAGCTCTCTGCATTTTCCAGTTCTTTTATTCCCTTACTATTAGTCTTCAGCTTATCTATTTCCTTTAAGACATTCTTTAGGTTTACTAATTCATTAGGCATAATCCTTCCATAAGCAGCCTTAGCAGTCATCCTTTCTAAGTCGCCTATTCTCTTTATGCTTTCTGAAAAACGATAAGCAATCTCTTCTTGATTAACAAAATAGCTAACAACATCTTGTCTTTTCTCTATCTCCACTCTATCAATCAAAGGGAGTAGCATCCAACGTTGCAAATGCCTTGAGCCCATATTCGACTTTGTCCTATTAAGTACTGAAATAAGGGTTGAACCATGTTGATGTGGTGAGAAAACAAGTTCTAAGTTTAATATAGTGAATTTATCAAGCCATACATAATGATTATTATTTAGCCTCGATATCTTTTGTATATGTGATGTTGCCTTATGCTCTGTTTCATTTAAGTAGTGAAGACAAGCCCCAGCTGCAATAATTCCTAGTGGGTAATCCTCAATCCCAAAGCCTTTCAATGAATTTACATCGAAGTGTTTTTGGAGTATATCATTTGCAAACTCAGAACTAAAAGCCCAGTCGTCAAATGTGTTTGTATAAAAGTCTTTCTTAAATCTCTCTTGAAACTCCCTCAACCTTTGCTTTTGAACAATAACTTCCTTTGGTGCTAAAGACTGAATAAGCTTTTCCATTTCCTGACAATCTCCCTGCGAAACATAAAATTCCCCTGTGCCTATATCCAAAAAAGCTATACCCATAAGGTCTTTTTCGTAGTGAATGGCTGAAAGAAAATTGTTTTGAGAGTGGTCGGAGGTCTTATCGTTATAGGAAAGAGATGGAGTCACAACCTCGGTTATCCCCCTCTTAACAATACCTTTTGCAAGTTTAGGGTCTTCAAGTTGTTCACAAATTGCACATCTCTTGCCTGCCCTTATAAGTTTAGGAAGATAAGTATCTATTGAATGATAGGGAAAGCCTGCAAGCTCCAAGTCCTTTTGTACACCATTAGCCCTTTTAGTTAGAGTAATTCCTAGGATTTTTGCAGTTTCAATTGCATCTTGACCAAAGGTTTCATAGAAGTCACCAACACGAAAAAGCAAAATCGCATCAGGAAACTTCACTTTCATTGCATTGTACTGCTTCATTAATGGGGTAACCCCATCTATATTTTTAGCCACTTAGTTATTGGTTTATTCGTATTTAATATAAAAGAGAAACAAAAATACGATAAAAAAAACAAATCACAAATTTATTCTGTTCATTAACATAGATGGTTCACAAAAAAATAAGAAAATGATAACAATAAACCATTTTCTTATTTCCTATTTATTAGTTGAGAATTATTATTATATAATCTTAGTCTTCAAATATATCAAGGTTTTCATTTGTATGCATACCATAAATAACCTTTTTGTTTTCATCTAAAGCTTTCTGAATAGTAATTATTTCATAGGTAATGTTTTCCTTTTTCACAGAGTCGTAAGCAAAAAGAGATAATGTAACTTTAGAATCTAATGCTGTTTTGTCAAAATCATTCATTGCTATCCTATCCAAACGAAAGCCTGGATGTTTCATATTGAATTTTTTAATAACTTTTGCTTCTGAATAATCAAGGACAATATTACCATCATCACTAAGCGTAGCAATCTTAACCCCTTCAACGGATATAGTCGCGCTTTCATCAATAATCTCTTTGCTTTCTTTTTTAGAGCAAGAAGTAAAGGAAATCGACGTAGTAAAAAGGGTAACTAGTAATACCCAAACAAAATGTTTTCTCATGACTTTCAGTTTTAAATTAAATAATATATTTAGATAAGAATCAAATCTTAACACTGCAAATATACAATAGAAAATATGGAAAGCAAATTAAATTCCTTCTTTTTTGAATTTTATTTAGTGCTAATGGACTAAAATAGGTTAAAATCTCTATAACTAAGAAAGCTTATTACTTATACAAGCATTTATTGTTATGAGTAAAAAATTTGCTTTTATTTTTGCTCAAAACAGACCAAAAATGATGAAAAAAAAGGAAAAGGAAAGATTTATTATGATAATTTCTTGCAAATTTATTTTTTAATCGTAAATTTGCAAGAAATATTAGGTATTATGATTGAAAGAACATTAAAACCAAAGTTATTAGAGATGAGTTTAAAGTATCCAATTGTAACCTTAACTGGACCTAGACAATCTGGAAAATCCACCCTACTTAGAACTTCGTTTCCTGATTATAAGTATGTTTCACTTGAAGACCCTGATATGAGATTATTTGCAACAGATGATCCTAGAGGTTTTATTGCTACTTACCCAGATAAAACTATTATTGATGAAGCACAAAGGGTTCCTTCCTTATTTTCATATATTCAGTCTCACACCGATAATGAGAATAGAGAAGGGATGTATTTCCTCGCTGGCTCTCATAATTTCTTACTAATGGAATACATTAACCAATCTTTAGCAGGGAGAACAGCTGTTTTGAAACTTCTGCCTCTTTCTCATAATGAACTAAAATCCTCCGCAAACCTGCCTTCAACACTTGACGAAGAAATTTTTAAGGGAGGCTATCCTCGCCTTTACGACAAGAATATTCAACCTATTGATTTTTATCCTTATTACATTCAAACCTATGTTGAAAGAGATATACGTTTAATGAAGAATATTGGAGATTTGAGCAAATTTATACGTTTCATAAAATTATGTGCAGGAAGAATTGGTCAACTTATAAATATGTCATCATTGGCTAATGATTGTGGCGTAGCAGTATCTACCATTAGTGTATGGCTTTCATTATTAGAGGCTAGTTATATTTGCTACATTCTAAAACCAAATCATAATAATTATGCAAAACGACTTGTTAAAACACCTAAACTATATTTCTATGATATTGGGTTAGCCTGTTCTCTTTTAGATATTAAAAGCATTGAGCAAGTTTCTTCTCATTTTTTACGAGGGGGGTTGTTTGAAAACATTGTAATTAATGAGTTTATCAAAGAATCTTATAATAATGGGACTGAACCTGATTTAACTTTTTGGCGTGATAGTACTGGGAATGAAGTTGATTTAATTAAAACAAAGAATGGAAAACAATTTGCATTTGAAATAAAATCTAGCGCAACTTTCTCCCCTGAATTTTTTAAAGGAATAAAGAATTGGTCAAAACTTTCAGGTGCAACGCCAGAAGAATGTTTTGCAATATATAATGGAGATAAAGATATGATAACCTCTAATGGTAAGGTTATTAGTTGGAATAATAGGTAAATTTTTACTTAAATAAACCTCTTCTCCCAATAAGGAAATTCCTTAGCCAGTTCACCTGAGTAGTAGAAGTCAAAACCTAAGGCGCCAAAAGTATAAACCTTATCAGCAACCGTTACGTGAGAACCCCCACATTCTGGATTAGGACTTGGTTTGGACTCACTAAAGCCAATATTGAAAAGAGTAAAAAGAATTTCAGGACGATGGCTAATATCAAACTTAGCTCTCTCCCATTGCTTCTTGGTTTGGTGTAGGATACAACCAGTATATACATAAGAATAGTAGTGATTTTGATAATCCACAAGACGGTTAACCCTCTCAGAAGCTGGGTCAGAGGTTCTGAAATTAAGTATATTCTCATACTCCTTACCCATATAGAAAACAGAAGAAGCAGTCTTTAAGTTTTGTTCAACCTGCATAGCCGTGAAGTCCTTAATACCATTCACACCAAGAGAAAACTGACTCTGAACACTCAAGACCTTAACAGGACCCAAGTATTTCTTATACATCTCCCTCTTAGAATTGAAAAGCCTAATCTGCTCCCCAACCAAACAACCCACAATCATCCTTGGCTCAACACCAGTAACCCTTGCAGCACTATCAATAAGTTTTTTATCCTTAACAGTTGCAACCTTCAAAGCCTCCCACTCAGGAGTATTCATCCAAACGATAGCATTCTCTTGACTCTTAGTAGCCTTAACATTACTTGTCAGCTCCTTAGAACGATTAATAAAATCTTGATAATCCTTATTATCCTTAAGAGCAATCTCAGTAGCAGCAAGCATTTGCGTTAAATTAATGCTACCATTAGAATTACTTAAACCTTGCAAAATCAAATTCGCATTCTTAGGATAAAACTTACTCAAAGCAGCGAGCTTAATATAATTCTCACTCATCTCCTTATCCATCTCAACCTGAGACTTAACAACCTCTTTTTGCATTTGAGCCACATCAGCCAAATAACGGTTATTCTTATCAATTCCCCCACCATTCTTAGTAAAGC
>JAGNRX010000128.1 GCA_017988355.1 Bacteroidales bacterium
AATATGTTCACCGTAGTGGTAGAACAGGTAGGGCTGATAAATTAGGAATCTCTATTGCTATTATCCACTTAAAGGAAAAGTATAAGATAAAAGATTTAGAGCGTCAAATCAAACAAGAATTCACTAAGGTTCAAATACCAACAGGGAAAGAAGTTTGTACTAAACAACTTTTCAATATGATTGATAAGGTTGAGAATGTTGATGTAAACTACGCTGAAATCGAAACCTTCCTTCCAGATATTATGAAGAAATTGGAGGGTATGGACAAAGAAGAGTTAATTCGTAAGTTTGTATCATTAGAGTTTAACCGTTTCTTAGAATATTATAGAGGAGCACCAGACTTAAATGTTGATGAATCAAGAGGTTCAAGAGACAGAGATGATAGAGGTGGAAGAGATGAGAGAGGAAGAGGTAGAGACAGAGGCGACAGAGATAGAGGCGACAGAGATGGCGGCTTTAAGGATGGAAACTTCCAACGTCTATTTATAAGCATAGGACATAAAGACAAAGTTGTTCCTCAGCGTATAATTGGAATGATAAACGACTTCACTCAAGACCGTAACATTGAAATAGGCAAGATTGATATCTTAGACAACTTCTCTTATATTGAAGTAGGAGCAGATAAGGCAGATATTGTTATTGAAGCTTTTAAAGATCAATTTGTTCAAGGACGTCCAATCACTGTTGAAATTGCACAACCAAGAAACTCATCTTCAAGAGACAGAGGTGGTTCAGACCGCAGATCAGGTGGAAGATCATCAGGTGGTTCTGACAGAAGGTCATCAGGTTCTTCAGACAGAAGATCGTCAGGCACTTCAGACAGAAGGTCAGGCGGAAGATCAACTGGCTCATCTGATAGAAGATCATCAGGTGGTGCTGACAGAAGATCAAGTGATCGTGACAATCGTTCAGGCGATAGAAAAAGATACTAATCCTAAAATAGTTTAGGGATATAAAATTGAATTGGAATGATTTTAGCACCATCGTTATTGTCAGCTGACTTTGGCAATTTGAAAAGAGATATTGAATTAATAAATGAGAGTGAAGCAGATTGGTTTCATATTGATGTTATGGACGGAGTTTTCGTTCCTAACATTAGTTATGGTCAACCTGTAATCAAATATATTAAGAAATATGCGAAGAAACCACTTGATGTACATCTAATGATTGTAGATCCTGACAGGTACTTTGAAGATTTTCAGAAAATTGGTGCTGATATCATAACCATTCATTATGAAGCTTGCCGTCACTTGCATCGTAGCATAACCTCAATTAAGAGTTTAGGTATGAAAGCAGGTGTTGTTCTAAACCCTCACACACCAATTTGCGTTTTGGAAGATATAATCCAAGAATGCGACCTTGTGCTTTTGATGAGTGTTAATCCAGGTTTTGGAGGACAGAGCTTTATTGAAAACACCTATAATAAGATTAAACAGCTTAAAGAATTAATAAATAGGAAGTCTCCAAATTGTTTGATAGAGGTTGATGGAGGAGTAAGTCTTAAGAATTATAAAAAACTAATAGCTTCTGGTGCTGATTGTTTGGTTGCAGGAAATGCAGTCTTCGGCGCAGAGGATCCAATTAAAACCATAAAGGAATTTAAGAACTAATTCTTTATGTTTAATATATTTAAATCCAAGAAAAAAGAACTAAGTGAGGATATAGATTTATCAGTTCTTATAACTGACATTCATTCTCATTTTATTCCTGGGATTGATGACGGTTCCAAATCAATGGAAGAGTCAATGTTTCTTCTAAAACAAATGGAAGAGTTTGGCTATAAAAAAGTTATCACAACGCCCCATGTATATTACAATAGTTTTCCAGAGGGAATAGATATATTAGATACCAAGGTAGAAGAGTTAAGAAGAAATGCAAAGTTTAATGGTATTAAGCTACAAATTGAAGTTGGAGGCGAATACTTATTAGACGACGATATGAGTGAGAGAATCAAAAACAATCAAATCAAAACTTTTTCAGATAATAATGTCTTAATTGAATTTCCAATGAATACTGAGCCTATGGCTTATGAGAAATGGTTATTTGATATGCAGTTAGCTGGCTTTAATTTAGTTCTTGCACATCCAGAACGTTTTCTTTATTTCTATGAAAAGAAGAAATACGTATCACTAAAAGATAGGGGGATACTATTTCAAATGAATATAGGTTCTCTTACAGGATATTACGGACCTAAGGTTCAGGAAATAGCTGAGTATTTGATAAAAGAAAATATGATTGATTTAGTTGGTTCAGACTGTCATGGTCAGCGCCATATTGATGCAATGAAAAAAGCTCTCCGCTCTCCAATACTAAAACAACTGATTGATTCAGGAAAATTGATAAACAATAAATTATAGATTATGAATTCATTATTTGCTATATCTCCTATTGATGGACGATACAGAAAACAAGTTGAGCCACTGGCTAATTATTTTTCAGAAAAGGCATTAATTAATTATAGGACACGCATTGAAATAGAATATTTTATTGCTTTATGTAATATACCATTAGATGGATTAGTTGATTTCGATAGAAACAACTTTGAAACACTAAGAGATATTTATAGAAACTTCTCTGAAAATGATGCCTTAGAGATTAAGGATATTGAGAAGACAACAAACCATGACGTTAAAGCTGTTGAATACTTTATTAAAAGGAAGTTTTCAGCTCTTGGGCTTGAGAAATGGAATGAGTTTATTCACTTTGGACTAACTTCACAAGATATTAATAATACTGCAGTTCCTTTAAGCATAAAAGAATGTCAAGAAGATATTTATCTTCCTTTGATTAATGATGTTATTGAACTTTTGGATGAAAAGATATTGGAGTGGGAAGGAGTTCCTATGCTTGCTCACACTCACGGGCAACCAGCCTCTCCTACCATGCTTTCAAAAGAAATAAAAGTATTTTCTTATCGCTTAAAACAACAATTAGCATATTTTGCTCTAATACCATTTGAAGCAAAGTTTGGTGGAGCAACCGGCAATTTCAATGCTCACAAAGTTACTTTCCCTAAAACTAATTGGGTTTTATTTGCAGATAATTTCTGTTCTGACTTAGGACTTGACCGTCAAACATACACAACCCAGATTGAGAACTATGATAATATGGCTGCTTACTTTGATGCCATTAAAAGGATAAACACTATCTTAATGGACTTTTGCAAGGATATTTGGGCTTATGTTTCTATGGAGTATTTCAAACAAAAGATTAAAGAAGGTGAAGTAGGTTCTTCTGCAATGCCTCATAAGGTTAATCCAATAGATTTTGAAAATGCTGAAGGAAACTTAGGTTTTGCTAATGCAATGTTTGAACACCTTTCTTCTAAGCTTCCAATTTCAAGACTTCAAAGAGATTTAACCGACTCGACGGTAACAAGAAATATAGGAGTGCCTTTAGCTCATACAATTATTGCTTTAAATTCAATTATCAAGGGAGTAAATAAATTATTACTTAATAAGCCTGCACTTGAAAGGGATTTGAATAATAATTGGCCTGTTGTTGCTGAAGCTCTTCAATCAATCCTTCGTTCAATTGGATATCCAAATGCTTATGAAGTTCTTAAAGACTTAACAAGAACCAACACAGAGGTAAATGCTGAAACCATTGCTGCCTTTGTTGATGGATTAGATATTAGTGAAGAAGTCAAACAAAGAATGAAGGCAATCACTCCAATGAATTATGTTGGGATTTACTAAAAGTTTCTAATCAAAATGAGGAAAAGCTTTAATTGGATATTTGCAAAGCCATACATTATCAATATTATTCTATATTTTATTTTAGTCTGCCTTGCAACCATTTTCTCTATTGCTTCCATTCTTTCTGCTTCTAATTTCCTAAGTGTTCTTTTTGAAGAAGGGCTAACAAATAATGTTGTTGCAAATCCTTCTTTATTAGATGATATCTTAGGCAATGTATATGATACCATTATTGCACTGGGAAAGGATAAAGCACTTCTTATATTTGGCTCCCTAATCTTTATTATCTATTTCTTTAAGGATGTATTTACTTATCTTGCATCATTTATCATTGCTTCAGTAAGAAATAGGATGCTAAGGAATATTAGAAATAAGCTATTTCAAAAATATGTTTCTCTCCCCCTTTCATATATCAATACTCATAGAAAAGGAGACCTTATTTCAAGAATATCTAATGACGTTATAGAATATGATGAGAATGTTTTAAGGTCAATAATCTCTTTGTTTTCTGCAATAGTATCTGTCTTACTTTATTTTATTGTTCTTATATATATTGATTATCAATTAACTTTAACTGTTTTATTAGTTTTCCCTATAGTTTCTGCCTTCGTTTCATTAGTGAGTAGAAACCTAAGAAGTAGCTCAAAGCACCTCCAACAAAAGAACTCTAATCTTATTTCAATAATTGAACAAACCATTTCAGGAC
>JAGNRX010000129.1 GCA_017988355.1 Bacteroidales bacterium
AATTAGTTGAGTCAGTGGGGCAGGGTCAAAATGTTGAAGTTCAAGCAACAGAAATAGAGCTTTATGGTGAGGCTGATCCAGAAACTTATCCTCTTCAAAAGAAAGGACATACCTTAGAGTTCTTGCTTGAAATTGCTCATCTAAGACCTAGGACAAATACTTTTGGTGCAATTTTCAGAATACGTCATGCAATGGCTTTTGCTGTTCATAAGTTCTATAACGATAAGAGATTTTTCTATTGGCATAGTCCATTAATTACAGTTTCTGATGCTGAGGGGGCTGGTGAGATGTTCCAGGTAACAACTCTTGATTTAGACAATATTCCAAGAACAGAAAATGGTAAGATTGATTATTCTCAAGACTTCTACGGTAGAGAAACCTCTCTAACTGTTTCTGGACAATTGGAAGGAGAACTTGGTGCATTATCATTAGGAAAAATATATACTTTTGGACCAACTTTTAGGGCTGAAAACTCGAATACTCCTCGTCACTTATCAGAATTTTGGATGATTGAACCAGAGATGGCATTCTATGAATTGGAAGATAATATGAACTTGGCTGAAGAATTTATTAAATATTTAGTTAGCTATGCTTTAGAAAACTGTAAGGACGATTTAGAGTTTCTACAAAGTATGTATGATAAGGAATTGATTGAAAGACTAAATCACGTTGTAGATACTGATTTCGTTAGATTGAAATATACTGATGCTATTACTATTTTAGAAGCTTCACAACAAAAATTTGAATACCCTGTTTCTTGGGGCGTTGACCTTCAATCGGAACATGAAAGATACTTGGTTGAGAAACACTTTATGAAACCAGTTATCCTTATTGACTATCCAAAAGAAATTAAGGCTTTCTATATGAAAGAAAATGCTGATGGAAAAACTGTTCGTGCGATGGATGTTTTATTCCCTAAGATTGGAGAGATTATTGGAGGAAGTCAGAGAGAAGACAATATGGATAAGCTTGTTGCAAGGATGAAAGAGGTTGGTATTGATCCTAAGGATATGAAATGGTATTTAGATACTCGTCGTTTTGGTTCTGTTCCACATAGTGGTTTTGGATTGGGATTTGAACGTTTACTTCTCTTTGTAACAGGAATGGTAAATATTCGTGACGTAATCCCTTTCCCAAGAACTCCAAAGAATGCAGAGTTTTAAATAATAGAATAGATTAGAAATATGATATCTCATAGTTTACTCCAAAGACTTCAACAAAAACTATCTCCGCAGCAGATTCAGTTAATGAAACTGCTGCAGTTACCAACATTTGCTCTTGAACAAAGGATTAAGGATGAGATTGAGAAGAATCCTACCCTTGAAGAAGATGAGCATGAAAAGACAGAAGATAGTCAAGAAAATACTCAAGAGGAAGATAGTAATATAGAGAATGATGTTTTTGGAAATATGGAAATGTTCCCTAATGACGATGATATCATTACTTTTAAGAATAATGACAATTACGAGAAGTTAGATAGAAATCAAATCTTTGTTTCAGAGACAACTTTCCACGAAGATTTAATATCACAGCTCCAACTTAAACCTATTTCTGAAAAACAAATGTTAATTGGTTTAGAGTTAATAGGTAATATTGATGATTCAGGATATTTAAGTCGTTCAATTCCTTCAATTGTTGATGACTTCCTTTTTCGTCAAAATTTAGAAGTTGAGATAAAAGAGATTGAAGAAGTATTATCAATCATACAAAGCTTTGACCCTGTTGGTGTTGGAGCGAGGGATTTGCAAGAATGTTTACTTATTCAATTGAACAAAAAGAAACAGACAAAGCCAATCTTACTTGCTAAGAGAATTATTAAGCGTTATTTTGAATACTTTAAAAAGAAGCAATATAATATAATAATACAAAGGATTGAATGTTCTGAAGAAGATTTACAAAATGCAATTGAAGAGATAATTAAGTTAAATCCTAAGCCAGGAAATTCTCTTTTTTCAGATGGTAATGAAGCTGTTTCAATAATTCCTGACTTTATGGTTTTTCAACAAAATGGCAAAGTAGATTTCCAAGTTAATAGCTATTCAAAACGTAAGATTAAAACAAGTAAGTATTATGAAAATCTTTTAAAGGAGGTTTCTGAAAGTAAAAACCCTTTAGATAAAGAAACAGCTAACTTTCTAAGAGAAAAGTTGGAATCAGCGACTATTTTTATTGATGCTCTGAATAGGAGGAAAGACACTCTTTATCTAATAATGAAAGCAATAATAAATTATCAGCACGAATATTTCATTGAAGGAGATATTCAAAAACTTAAACCTATGCGTTTGGTTGATATTGCTGATAAGGTTGATATGGATATTTCAACAATATCTCGTGTGGTTAGTAATAAGTATGCACAAACTCATTTTGGGATTTTCAAACTTAAGGACTTCTTTTCTAACTTTATGGTTAATGATATTGGAGAACAGGTTTCAACTGATAAAATTAAGAATGAACTTGTAAGAATGATAGATTCAGAGGATAAACTCTTACCTTATACAGATGATCAATTGGTTGAACTTCTTAAATCTAAAGGTTACTCAATTGCACGTAGAACGGTTTCAAAATATAGAGAGACATTAAATATTCCAGTTTCTAGACTTAGAAAATCGGTATATTGAAAATGAATACAGAACAAAGGATAGCTAAGAAAATAACATTTATTTTCAATCCATTATTCATTGCTGTTTATGCTTTTATTTACTATTTACTTCTAATGGTAATGTTCAATGGTTATAAGGATGCTAGCTCAGTTGTCCTAAAATCAATAACATTATATATTCTGGTTTCTTGTTTATTCCCAATTTTTATTATTTATCTACTTAATGATAGTAGTTTTCATGATGCTGAAGAAAAGGCAAAAAAATCCAACACAAGTTATGTAATAATATGTATTTCATATCTTGTTTCTTATATGTATTTTTCAATGCTTAACATATCTGTTTGGTTTAATATGGGATTGCTTATTCCTGTCTATGCCTCACTTATTCCTCTAGTGTTAAGAAATAGAAAAGTCATAATCTATGAGGTTGTAATAATAGGAGCCATAACCTTTTATGTTTTTCTCTTGACAATACAATATTACTTTGTTTTCTCAATATTTCCTCTCTTGATTTCAATATTTTGTTCTGGACTATTAATTTATTCCTACCGCATTCAAAATCTTTATTCTTCAAGTCAAACTATTCATAATTATCTTATAGGTTGTCTATTAACAACCCTAATAATGCTATTTGTTCTAATAATATAATCAATAATAGACTCAATTCATCCTCAATATAAAATATTATTAGTATTTTTGTAGTTTATAAATAATAGACTTATTTTTTAATGGAAAAACGACTTATTTTATTTTTCTCTTTATTAATGTCTTTGAGTATGTTTTCATATGCTCAAACAGATAATGAAGTAGATTTAAGGAGTCCCAATAGAAGATTTGCCGATTCGCTATACTCCATACATAATTCTAAGGATAAAACGAACACAACTTCTTCAATAAAGGAATCAAATAAAGATAAATCAATAAAGGAGAAACCAAATTCAAAACAATCCAAACAAAGCTTATCAAAACCAATAAATAACAATAATCAAAACCTTGTCTCATTAGATACTACAAGAGATAATTTAATTAAATCTGCTGATCAAGAGAATGAAGAAAAAGAAGAGATTATTATAAATAAGAATGCACCTTGCAAAACCCTCTATAATAATACTTGGTGTACAAATAAGGTTAAGATGCCTTCATTTAGCTTTGGAGAATTTCCTGACGAATTTAAAATTAAATTAATAGACGAAAGGAAGGATCAATCTTTTCATTTCCCTTGTGATAGAGGAGTTAAATCTTCTCCTTATGGTTGGCGTTGGGAAAGACCTCATGGAGGAATAGATTTTGCTTTAAATATTGGAGAACCTATATATTCTGTTTTTGATGGCGTAGTAAGAGTTGCTCAAGTTAATGGAGGATACGGAAATATGATACTTGTTCGTCATTTCAATAACCTTGAAACCTTATACGGTCATTTAAGTAAAATGATTGTTAAAGTAGGTCAAGAGGTTAAAGCTGGCGACATTATAGGATATAGCGGTAATACGGGGTTCTCAACAGGTCCTCACCTTCATTTTGAATGCAGATGTTTATATCAAACCTTTGACCCTGAATGGATACTCGACATAAAGAATAGAACCTTAAGAACAAAGCATATCAATATTGAGAAGACTTTCTTTGGTATTGAAAGAGCAGAAAAACAAATAAAAAAGAGAAAACCTCTTACTCATTTGGTAAAGATACATAAAACCTTCGAGGGAAAACCTTATTATGCCTTTAAAGATAAGTATGCTAACAAATCAAATACTCTTTTGTTAGCAAAGGGAGGAAATCAGCCACTAAAT
>JAGNRX010000011.1 GCA_017988355.1 Bacteroidales bacterium
CAATAATAGCTTCAAGTCTCCCAATTGCTTCTTCGTTTTTGTTATCTTCAATTAAGGATTTAATTATTTTATATGCCTCTTCCATTATTCTATTTTTACTATTAATAAATTATATTATCAATACTATTAGCTCTTTTCTAAAGTATCGACTCCTTATATATCGGAAAAAACAACGAAATATTATATCCTTTGGAAAATTTTAGATGATTTCTCCTATTAAATCAAATTCAACAGCGTCAACTATCTTAACTTTATAGAAATTTCCAACTTCCAATTTAAATGTATCTGATATTAGGACTTCGTTGTCAACCTCAGGACTATCATACTCTGTTCTCGCAATCCAGAAATCCATTTCTCTTCTATCAATAACAACTTCAAGTTCTTTTCCTATCTTGGTTTGATTTATTTCTAAGGATATATTTTGTTGAATATCTAAGAGTTCATCGAAACGTTCTTGCTTTGTCTCTTCAGAAACATCATCTTCAAGTTCATAAGCTGATGTACCTTCCTCAGGAGAATACATAAAACATCCCATTCTCTCAAAACGCATCTGCTCAACAAATGATTTCAACTCCTCGAAGTCTTCTTCAGTTTCACCAGGGTAACCAACAATAAAAGTTGTTCTAAATGCAATATCAGGAACAATACTTCTAATTTTCGATACCAAGCTCTTGGTTTCTTCCGAGTCAATATTCCTTTTCATTGAAGAAAGAATTGATGTATTAATATGTTGAAGAGGTAAGTCAATATAGTTACATATCTTTTCTTCCTTTTGCATTAGTTCAATTACATCCAATGGGAATTGATGAGGATAGGTGTATTGGAGACGAATCCATTTCAAATCTTCAATCTTTACTAATTCTCTTAATAGGTCAGCAAGTCTTCTTTCTTTATAGATATCAAGTCCGTAATAGGTTGTGTCTTGTGCAATAAGTATTATTTCTCTTACTCCTGATTTTACTAACTTCTTTGCTTCTTCAACCAAGTCTTCTATTGGTCTGGATATATTTTTCCCTCTTATTAAAGGAATAGCACAATAGGAACAATCCCTATCGCAACCCTCAGCAATCTTAAGATAAGCATAGTGTTTTGGAGTGCTGATTGCTCTTTCGGTATAATAAGAACCTTCAACATTAGTATCTAAATATTCTAATATCTTTTCATATTCAAATACGCCAAAGTATTCATCAACCAAAGGGATTTCTTCTTTCAAATCATCCTTATATCTTTGAGACAAACAACCACAGACAATAACTTTACCTACCTTTTGGGTTTGTTTGAAAGCACATTGAAGCAATATATTATTAATTGATTCCTCTTTGGCATCACCAATAAATCCACAAGTATTAACAATTACAACATCGAAGTATTGTTTCGATCCTTCATAAGTTACCTTATGTCCTTTTTTAAGTAAGTGTCCTGCTAAGAACTCTGAATCTACTGTGTTTTTTGAACAACCTAAGGTGACGATATTTATATTTAAACTCATTTTTGTTTTGATTATAGTTTTATTCTAACTCCTACAGAACAATCTAAACGGTATAGATTTTCTGATTGACTTAAGCTTTTCTTTTCTTCTCCAACAGTTAGTTTATTGACGTTTGCTCCAAGAAAACCAAGATTAAAACCAACTGAAATAAAATCATTGATTGAATAGTCTACTCCTGCGTCTAATCCCCAGCCAAAACTATGGCCAGTGTAAACAGAACTTTTAGCAATAGTTGTTAGTGCAGGACTAATACCAACCTTTGTTTCTGAATTCCTAAGAGACATATATCCTACAGTTGCTCTTGCATACAGATTATATCTTTCTGAAAAAGTAGGGAATATATACTTGAAGGATGGTCCAACATAGAAAATATAGATATCATCCTTAAGCTCTACTCCTGCATTTGCTAATTTATCTTTATCAGAAGAAAGAGCATTGCCAGAAGTGAAAGCAGAGGTTTTAAATCCAAATGCTAAAGAAGATTTGAATGAGTAGTCGTAGGCAAAATTAATTTGAAATCCATGTCTAAGACTATTATAATGATTAGAATTATCAGTTTGATTTGTGAATAATTCATTTGGCTTTGAAGATAATCTATAAGAATAGCCTAAATCCATTGAGAAATTGTGATGATTTTTTGGCATTTTATTATCTTGTTTCTCTTGTGCACTTACCAATAGTGAAGAGAAAAGAAATGTAAATAATAATAATATTCTGGTTAGGTTCATTTTAATAATTAATTAGTTTATTTTTTTACTGTTCAAATAGGCTATTAACAAAGGCTGCACGATTAAAAAGTTGAAGGTCTTCCATCTTCTCACCAAGACCTATGTATCTTACAGGGATTTTGAACTGGTCTGAAATACCTATAACAACTCCTCCCTTTGCAGTGCCGTCAAGCTTAGTAAGTGCTAAGGCATTAACCTGGGTTACGGAAGTGAATTGTTTTACTTGTTCTATTGCATTTTGCCCTGTTGAGGCATCAAGAACTAAAAGAACTTCGTGAGGGGAGTTAGGGATAACCTTTTGCATCACATTATGAATCTTGGACAATTCATTCATAAGTCCTATTTTGTTGTGGAGTCTTCCTGCAGTGTCAATAATTACAACATCTGCTTTTTTTGCAACTGCTGATTTGAGAGTGTCAAAAGCAACTGAGGCTGGGTCTGCATTCATACCCTGCGATACAATTTCAACTCCTACCCTTTCAGACCAAATAGTTATTTGATCAACTGCTGCCGCGCGAAATGTGTCAGCTGCTCCCAAAATAACAGTCTTGCCTGCTTTTTTGAATTGGTAAGCTAATTTTCCTATCGTTGTTGTTTTTCCAACTCCATTTACTCCAACAACCATAATTACATAAGGTTCTTTACCATCAGGAAAGGAAAAACTCTCTCTCTCCTCCAATTCATTTTCTTGAAGAAGGTCAATAATTTCTTCTTTTAATATTTTATTTAGCTCTGCAGTTCCTAAGTACTTGTCTTTTGAAACCCTTTTCTCTATCCTATCAATGATTCTTATGGTGGTTTCAACTCCAACATCAGATTCAACAAGTATTTGTTCAAGATTATCTAAGACCTCTTCATCAACCTTAGACTTTCCTATTATTGCTTTAGATATCTTAGAAAATACAGATTGCTTAGTCTTTTCTAAACCATTATCTAATGTCTCTTTTTTATCCTTTGAAAAAAATGAAAAAACTCCCATATTGTATTCATTAATTAAATAATCCGCTAAAATAAGAAAAAATTCAATACCTTAGGCTTTAAACAATAAAAAAGTTGTCCTTCCCTCACAGAAAGACAACTTCTTAACTACATATCAATCTATATATTTGTTATGTATTATTTCTTTGCTAAATAATCTTGAACATTTTCTGAACCGATTATCTCTTCCTTAAAGGCATAAGCACCTGTTTTAGGAGAATGAGCCATACGAATAACCTTAGCGTAACTTTTACCTGTGGTTGTTTTTAGTGTTGCAACTACTTTCTTTGCCATATCTTAATCCTCCGTAAATTATTTAATTTCTTTATGTACTGTTACACGCTTAAGGATTGAGTTATATTTCTTTAACTCTAAACGTCCTGGTGTATTTTTCTTCGATTTAGTTGTTATATAGCGAGATGTACCAGGCATTCCAGATGTCTTGTGTTCTGTACATTCCATTATAACTTGAATTCTTGCGTCTTTTGATTTTTTTGCCATTTCTATTATGATTTTGGGAGTGCAAAAGTACAAACTATTTTATTACCTACCTAATTTTTCTTCCAAAAAAAGATTTTTTTCATTCTTGTCCAGAAAGATTTCTTTTCTTGTTTCGGTTCTACTTTTTGATTATCAATATCATTTTGATCTAAGTTCAGCTCCATTTCATTCTCTTTCACCTTAATGTTTTCTTTAATATCAAAACGCTCTGCTAATTTTCCGATAAAGAAAGCTCTATTATAGGTGTTCTTAGAATAGTTTCGATAAAACCCTTGAATAGAGTTATCTCCTTTTTCAAAACTATGAGATATCCTTCCAATATAACCATCCCTACAATCTACTTCTAATGAAAGAAACTGAATGTCACCTTCCTCATTCCTTTTAGATGAAGGCTCTCTAATTACATCAAATTCAATAAAACGAATTGTTGTGAATTTCAAAAGCTTGGTTCTGATTTCCAATAATTCAGTATCGGTTGTCTTAGCACTCACGCCAATTACTACCAAAGTGTCATCTATATATATTGGGTTGCCTTTTAGATTCTCTACCTGAGCCATCGCCATCCCCGTTATTAGAGAAAACACTATAAGAAAAAACAATTTCTTCATATATTATCTTGTATTTTGGTGCAAAAATAACAAACTTTCCTTAGAATTGAAGAATATTTACTAAAAATCAAGTAAAAACTATCTCTTTGTTTCATTTTTCTAACTCTGCGTATTAATTTTCTAACTCTTTGTTTTAATTTTCTAAAACAGCGTTTCAGTAAATCGATTCAGCGTTTTAAATATGGTTTTTCCTTTTTATGGTGATAGCATTCAAAAAATATTATATCTTTGCAAATTGATTAACTATGGAGCAACAAAACACAATTAAGTCGAAACTTACTCTTAGTGGTAAGGGGTTACATTTTGGTAAAGATGTAACTGTATCTATATTACCTGCTGATGCTAATACTGGTATTAATTTTTGCAGAGTTGATTTAGAAAACAAACCTATTATTCCAGCCCTTATTAAATATGTAACTGATACCTCTCGAGGAACTACCCTTGAAAAAGATGGAGTTAAGGTTGCAACAATGGAACATCTTATGGCTTCTCTTCATTTTTTCAATATTGACAATGTTCTTATTGAAATAGATTCAGAGGAGGTACCTATTTTAGATGGAAGTTCTAAACTATGGGTTGAAGCAATAAATAAGGTTGGAATTAGACCGCAGATTGGAAATAGATACTATTATTCAGTTAAAGAACCTATAACATATAGAGACGAGAAAAGAGGAATTGAGCTAAGCGTTTTACCTTATGATGGGTTTAAGGTTGATATTACTATTGACTATAACTCTACAGTTCTTGAAAAGCAATCTTTTAGTATTGATTCACTTAATAGTTTTGACAAAGAAATTGCAAATTGTAGGACTTTTGTTTTCCTGCATGAAATTGAACAATTGCTTAAACTTAATTTAATTAAGGGGGGTGATTTAGATAATGCATTAGTATTTGTTGAGGAGGCTCTAAGTCAAGAACAAATTGATCATTTAGCAAAGGTATTTAATAAGAATCCAAAGAATATTAAGGCCGAAAAAGGCATACTTAATCATAATATAAAACATTTTGATAACGAACCTGCAAGGCATAAACTATTAGATTTTATAGGAGATATAAAACTATTAGGAATAAATGTTAAGGGCCATTTTATTTTAAAACGTCCAGGACATCATGCTAATACAGAATTTGCAAAACTAATAAAGAAAGTAATTATGGAAAAAATGATAGGGGCTCCTCACTACGACCCTGACAAAGAACCTGTGTTCACAATAAAAGATATTAAAAACTTCTTACCTCATAGATACCCTATGCTACTTGTTGATAAAATCATTGAAGTAGGTGAAGAATATCTTGTTGGAGTTAAGAATGTAACTGGTAATGAAGATTTTTTCAATGGACACTTCCCTGAAGAACCTGTTATGCCAGGAGTTTTAGTTGTTGAGGCAATGGCTCAAACTGGAGGGATTTTAGTTCTAAAAGACTATGAAGACACTGAAAACTATGCAACTTATTTCTTGAAAATTGATGGAGTTAAATTCCGTGGAAAAGTTGTTCCTGGTGACACATTAGTTTTCCGTTTATCATTAATTGAACCTGTAAGAAGAGGTCTTGTAAAGATGAAGGGCGAGGCTTATGTTGGATCAAAATTAGTTGTGGAAGCAGAGCTTATGGCTCAAATTGCTAAAAATAAATAACAATTTAAAACAAAACTATGAATCAACCATTAGCTTATATTCACCCTGATGCAAAGATTGGTAAGAATGTTAAAATAGAGCCTTTTGCAGTAATATATGAAGATGTAGAAATTGGAGACGACTCATGGATTGGTCCTCATGTTACTATATTCCCTGGCGCAAGAATTGGTAAGAACAATAAAATCTTCCCTTACGCATCAATAAGTGCTATTCCTCAGGATTTAAAATTTGCAGGAGAAAAAACTACTGTTATTATTGGCGACAATAATACAATTAGAGAATCTGTGACAATTAATAGAGGAACTGTTGCCTTAGGACATACTAAGATTGGGAGCAATAATCTTATTATGGCTTATGCTCACATTGCTCATGATTGTGTTATTGGAGACAACTGCGTTTTGGCTAATGGTGCAACACTTGGTGGCCATATTGAAATTGGAGACTATGCAATTATTGGAGGTTTGAGTGCAATTCATCAGTTTACAAGAATTGGATCTCATGTAATTCTTATGGGAGGTTCATTAGTTGACAAAGATGTTCCACCATATATAAAGGGAGGTAAATTTCCTTTATCCTATTGTGGAATAAACTCAGTTGGACTTGCAAGAAGAGGTTTTGACCAAGAAACAATCAATAAAATAAAAGACTATTACACCATAGTTTTCCAATCAGGACTTAACTACACAAAAGCATTTGAAGAATTAAAGAAACTACCTGAAACACCAGCTCTAAAAGAAATAATTGATTTTATCTCTAAAGCAGAAAGAGGATTAATTAAGGGTTTCAGAGAATAGAAAGAATTCTATCAGACAAATACAGAAGTATAATACATAATAAAAAAATAGAGAGGATTTATATTCTCTCTATTTTTATTTCTCTTTGCTTGTTTTCAATCTCAGTAATAATTACTTTAATATAATGAGCGGGAATAAGGTTTTTAATCTTCCGACTCCATTCCAAAAAGCAATAATCACCGCTATAAAGATACTCTTCAATCCCAATATCAAAGGCTTCTTCCTCTTTGTTTAATCTATAGAAATCAAAGTGAAATATCTTCCCTGCTTTGGGAGATAAGTATTCATTAATTATTGCAAAGGTTGGAGAGCAAACATTTTCTTCTACACCAAAGTAATCACATATTGCCTTGGTTAATGTTGTCTTGCCTGCTCCCATATCCCCTTCCAATAGAAAAACACGATACTCTTTATTTTCTTCAATAATTTGTTTTGCAATTTGTGGCAGGTCTTCTAATTTAGTTGCTATATATTTAGTCATTGGCATTACTTAGGTTTAATTGAAATAAAAGGAATCATAACCTCTTCCATTGAAATTCCTCCATGTTGGAATGTTGTCATATAGTATTGAACATATTGATTGAAGTTGTTAGGATATGCAAAGAAATCATTACTACGCGCAAAGATATAAGGGGATGTAATGGCTAATTTAGGAAGGAATATTTGAGTGCAGTCTTTAACTTCAAACACTTCTTTTGGGTTATAATCTAAGAGACGACCTACTTTATAGCGAAGATTAGTTGAAATACCTTTATCACCCTTAACCTTAATTGGTCTATCAACCTTAACAGAACCGTGGTCAGTTGTAATAACAATATTTACTTTCTTATTGCTAAGATACTTCAAAACATCCATAAAAGCAGAATGTTCAAACCAAGTTTGGGTTACCGAACGATATGCTTTTTCATCATCTGCTAATTCTCTAACTAATTCGTTTTCTGTTCTAGCATGAGATAGCATATCAATGAAATTATAAACTATTACGTTTAAATCGTTTTGTAGCATATTTGATAAGTTGTCAATCATCCTTTTCCCATATTGTGCATTTAGTACTTTATGGTAGGTAGTTTTTAGATTGAAACCATATCTCTTAAGGTTTTCTTTTAAAAGCTCATGTTCAAATTGATTTTTATGACCTTCTTTATCTTCATTTGTCCAAAGGGCAGGATATTTCTTTTCAATTTCAGAAGGCATTAACCCAGCAAACATTGCATTTCTTGCATATTGCGTTGTTGTTGGAATAATACTATAATATATATCCTCTTTGTCTGTTCTGAAAAACTCTTCAACCATTGGTTGAATAGCTTTCCACTGATCGAAACGGAAGTTATCAATAACAATTAAAAAGGTTGGAATACCTTCTTTAAGGATAGGGAATAGTTTTTCTTTTAATATAGTATGAGAAAGTAAGGGTTTATCTTCATCTCCTTGTAGCCAATCGATATAATTCCTTTCATAGAATTTACAAAACTGAGTATTGGCTTCATCTTTTTGCTGACGAAGTATTTCATATATACTTTCATCTTGAGATGATGCTAACTCCAATTCCCAAAACACTAATTTCTTATATACATCCATCCACTCCTTTGCGTCCATCCTATCCATAAGGCGCATAGAAATCTCACGAAACTGTTGTTGGTAGTTTTGAGTTGAAGTTTCACTTACTAAACGTTTTGTTTGGAGGTGTTTTTTGAGAGCAAGAAGAATTTGATTTGGGTTGACTGGCTTAATTAAGTAATCTGAAATCTTAGAGCCAATTGCTTGCTCCATAATTTGTTCTTCCTCACTTTTGGTTATCATTATGACAGGAAGACTTGGGAACTTATTCTTTATTAGACTTAGTGTTTCCAAACCAGATAAGCCTGGCATATTTTCATCTAAGAAAACTATCTCAACCAACTGCTCTTCTAAAATATCCATCGCTTCATTCCCATCGGTTGCAGGAATGACTTCATAGCCTTTTGTTGCAAGGAAAAGAATATGAGGTTTTAATAGATCAATCTCATCATCCACCCAAAGAATTCTTACCATAATGTTTAGTGTTTTAAATTTAATTTAATTCTAAAACGCAAAAATTGTGGAAATGGTATTGAAGAGAGAATAAGTATTTCACTTATAATTCAGAACAGTTTAAGTTATATTCTGTTCCACTATTACTTATCTCTGGTATGTCATTAGGAGATATACTACTGCAACTTCCACCCCAATCATATACTGGATAAGTTTGAGTTGCTGCTGAGGATGTTGATTTCTTTTGTTGGGTTGCAACACATGTGCAATCATTTTGTGTGCATGAAACTAAAGATATGCACCCTACTACCATAATAAATAAAAGATTCTTTTTCATAATATTAATTTTTATTTGTTAAAAATTCCACAATATATTCTTCATCAATTGTTGTAAGCTTATAGAGTTGAATAATATTCCCGTTTTCCAATAAAAAGATAACAGGCATAACACCATTGGTTGTGTTTAGAAATGGAATTATATGTATAAAAGTATTATTTAGAGGCTTTGTTCCCGACAAATTATAAAACTCATTGAGTGGTTTCTCTTTACCTCCAAATATTTCTATAAAGTCTTCTTTGTTTAAGCTATGCCTATCAATAATAATATCAATTTTCTTTGCCGCCCTCTTACAATACTTACATCCTGTTCCGTACCAACAAACAACTTTTCTCCCTTTATCAATGTTTAAAGCCTTAACATTATCAAGCTTTTTCACATATTCAAATACTTCAGGATTAACTTCAACGCTACGTTTATATATCTTAGCCTGAATAAAGTCTGGAGGCTTAACCACAAAACTAAGTCCAAGTGTAAGAACTATTAGACCTGTTAATATATGTTTTCTATATTTTGGTTTCCAAGCCTTAGCCCAATTAAGAGTTAGAGCCATTAGAATCAATATAATATTCTTAACTATTGTTTGGGTGTCAGAAAGTTGAATTTTGTCTCCAAAACAAAAGCAGTTCTCTTGCGATACATCAAAAAGAAAAGGCTTTATAATAAGATAAACCGTAAACCCGATTAGAGTTGAGAAGGTAAGTATTTTTGTTGTCTTTGGGTATATTCCTATAACAAGCATTATACCTATTACTGCTTCAAAAGCAATTAATATTCTTGATGCAAATGTTGTTAATACCCACGGTAGTAATTTATGGTCGAAAAAGAACAAGTCAACAACTTCAATAGATAGATATTTTAAAACTGCAGACAGAATAAATACCAATCCAATAATAATTCTAAATATTGTTCCTATAAGGGGTTTGTTTATTTTCATTTCAAAATTTGATAAAAAAAGGGGATATTACCTTAAGCAATAACCCCTTTTAATAAATTGTTTTGCTAATAGCTTACATTTCTTTACATTTTAGAACGAAGTCTGTTCCCATATCACCCCATTGGCTACCTGTAAGATCTGTCCATTTAACGTCAGTACATTCACCTTCAAAATCCTTAACATCAAGACTAGTACCTACGTTAAGGTTATAGTTAGCATTTTCTTCATAATCAGCACTACATACAAAGATAGCACCTTCTGAATCTACGATAGCACAAGCGCAATCTTGTTTTCCGCTACAAGACGCTAATGACATTGCTGCAAATGCACCTAATACAAATAAAACTTTTTTCATAATATTTAAATTGTTTTTATTATCTCTACTCTATTTTGGATTTTCGAGAATCTCCATTAATAATCTAAAAGCAAAAGTAAGCATAATAATAATAATAATAATAGAAATTCGTATTTTTTTAACAATTAAATGTTTTACAGTCTTCTTTGTCAAGCTTTAAGCAAATAAAATAATTTTATATTTCAGTTCAAAAAACGATGTTTAAACCTAAAGAATGTTCTTTCGAGTTAATTCCAATTTTATTAATTGTCTTTTTAATGTTCTGTTAGAGTAAAATAATCTCTTAAAAATTTCAATTCGTTTAATTATATTGTATTTTTGCACTTTATAATCTCAAATGAAGAAAACAAAATGGAAAAAGAGAATAATTTAATAGAAGATATAACAAATACAGAATATAAATACGGCTTTGTTACCGATATAGAAACAGATGTAATTGCAAAAGGATTAAACGAAGATGTAGTTAGATTTATATCGAAAATGAAGAAAGAGCCTCAGTGGCTATTAGATTTCAGACTAAAAGCATATAATAAATGGCTAACTATGAAGATGCCTTCTTGGGCTCACCTAACAATTCCTGAAATAGACTTCCAAGACGTAATTTATTATGCAGCCCCAAAGCAAAATGTTGACAGTGGAGAAATTGATGCAGAATTAATTGATACCTTTAAACGCCTTGGCATTAATTTAGACGATGAGAAGCAAATGAGTGGTGTTGCTGTTGATGCTGTTATGGATAGCGTTTCAGTAAAAACAACATTCTCAGAAGAACTTTCAAAACAAGGAATAATATTTTGTTCATTCAGTGATGCTGTTCAAAACCATCCTGAACTTGTTCAAAAACATATGGGTTCAGTTGTTCCTTATGGCGACAACTACTTTGCAGCCCTTAACTCAGCAGTATTTAGTGATGGTTCTTTTTGCTATATTCCAAAAGGAGTTAAGTGCCCTATCGAGCTTTCAACCTATTTTAGAATAAATGCAGAAAACTCTGGACAATTTGAAAGGACATTAATAATAGCAGATGAAGAAGCCTATGTTTCTTATATGGAAGGTTGCACAGCTCCAAAAAGAGATAAGAACCAACTACATGCTGCAATTGTTGAGATTGTTGTGATGAAAGATGCAGAGGTAAAGTATTCAACTGTTCAAAACTGGTATCCAGGCGACAAAGACGGCAATGGAGGGATTTATAATTTCGTTACCAAGAGAGCCATCTGCAAAGGAAATAATTCAAAGATATCTTGGACACAAGTTGAAACAGGATCTGCAATAACATGGAAGTATCCAAGCTGTATCTTAAAAGGAGATAATTCAATAGGAGAGTTCTATTCAGTTGCCGTTACCAATAACCACCAACAAGCCGACACAGGCACAAAAATGATTCATATTGGTCAAAACACAAAGAGTACAATTATATCAAAAGGTATTTCAGCTGGTCAAAGCCAAAACTCATATAGAGGACTTGTAAGGATTGTTAAAGGAGCTACAAACTCAAGAAACTACTCTCAGTGCGACTCCCTACTTCTTGGAAGCAAGTGTGGAGCACATACATTCCCATACATACAAACAGACAATCACTCTTCTGTTGTTGAACACGAGGCAACAACTTCTAAGATATCAGAAGACCAATTGTTTTATTGCCGTCAAAGAGGTATATCTCAAGAAGGAGCAATTGGACTAATTGTTAATGGATATGCAAAAGAAGTTTTGAATAAGTTACCAATGGAATTTGCAGTTGAGGCACAAAAATTATTAAATATTAGCTTAGAAGGAAGCGTAGGATAACAAAAATGGACAATCACCCCAAAATCTTAATTATTCGACTTAGTTCAATTGGAGACATTGTTTTGACAACTCCAATATTGCGTTGCATAAAAAAACAAATGCCTAATGCTAAAATTCATTATTTAGTTAAGGCAAACAACTCAATCATACTAAGTAATAACCCTTATGTTGATAAGACAATTTACTATTCTAATTCCCTTTCTGAAACCATTAAGAAACTGAAGAAGGAAAACTACGATTATATTGTGGATCTTCACAACCAGCTTAGGTCATTCCTAATCCGCTTAAAGCTTCACAAACCTTCAAAAGTGTTTAACTCAATAAGGTTTAAGAAATGGCTACTTGTGAAATGGAAAATCAATAAGATGCCAAACAAGCACATTGTTGACAGATATTTTGAAACAGTTAGTGGCTTAGGAGTATATAATGACAATGAGGGATTAGATTATTTCCTAAGCGAAGAGGACTATATCTCTCCAGATGCTTTGCCTCTTAGTTTTCAAGATGGATATATTGCGGTTGTTATAGGCAGTAAGCATAATACTAAGCAAATGCCAACCGATATGTTAGTTGAGCTTTGTGAGGGAATTGATAAACCAATAGTCCTTCTTGGCGATAAAGACGACAGAAAGAAAGCAATAAAGATTGAAAACACTGTTGGAGCAAAGATATTTAATGCTTGTGGAGCCTATAACCTTAACCAAACAGCCTCTTTAATCAAAAATTCCTTCGGAGTTATTACACCCGACACAGGACTTATGCATATTAGTGCTGCACTTAACAAAAACATAATCAGCGTTTGGGGAAGCACCGTTAAAGAATTTGGAATGTATCCTTTATGTCAAAGGATTCAAAATCGGAGGTTCATATTTTTGAAGACAAAGAATTAGATTGTTCGCCTTGTTATAAACATGGCTTTGCTAAATTTCCGAAAAAA
>JAGNRX010000130.1 GCA_017988355.1 Bacteroidales bacterium
TATTCTCCCAACTTGTTTCAAATATTAGGGCTGATTCTAAAATAACATAAGGTGCTGATTGATGATTTCTCCAAAGAAAAAATCTATCCAGCACCTTAGGATGAACCATTGAGTTAAGTTTGATTAACCTATCTTTATCATTAAAAACAATATTAGCTAAGGCATTTCTATCTAAAACATTATCAACTACTACAATCTTACCAAATTCTTCTGCAATTTCTTTTAGGAATAACTTATCGTTATAACATTCCTTTGCTTGAAGATCAGCATTGAAAATAGGAATCCCAAGGTGTTCAAAAACTGAACAAACCAAAGTTTTTCCACTTCCAATTGAGCCTGTAAGACCAATGTTTTTCAAATCTTTACTATAATTGTTCTCTATAAAAAATCTTATTTCTTTGTTTCTGTATTAGTCAAATCAATAGCAACAGCTGATTTCTCAACCTCTACATTAACATTTGAAGCAATTTCAAGAATAACACTTGTTTCTTTTACTTCAACAACCTTAGCGTGCATTCCACTAATAGTTATTACCTTTTGTCCTTTTTGTAGTGCTTCACGAAATTGTTTTTCTTTCTTAGCTCTTGCAGATTGTGGACGTATCATAAAGAAATAAAATATCACTACAATAGCAATAAGCATGAAAATTGACGACATACCTGAGTCTTTTCCTGCTCCTCCACCCATAAAAGATGTTAATAAAACGTTTAATAAATTCATTTTTCTATTTTTTAATTATTATTATTATCTATAAAATCTAAGAGAGTAAACTAATTAACGTCAGCCGCAATTCTCAATTTTGTTGTAGCTGGACTTGTGTTTGACAAAACAGATATCTCTTTAGTTATTCTAATTCCAGCACTGCCGTCTGAATCATATCTGACAGTAATCTGTCCCTCTTGGTTAGGAGAAAGTGGTTCTCGAGGAAAATCAGCAACTGCACAACCGCAATTAGCAGTTACAGCAGAAATGATTAAATCATGTTTACCTGTATTCTTAAATTTGAAACTACAAGTCACAATCTCCCCTGAGGTTAATTTCCCTAAATCAATAAAGTCTTTTTCAAAACTAATAGAAGTTGAGTTTTCAATTAAATCAGCACTAATTTTATTTTCTTTTTTTGAACAAGAACCTAAACTTAATGATATTGTAATAACCAAAACTACTAAAAAACAAAACCTTCTATTCATATTTCAATATTATTATTAATTAATTCTCTTCTACTTCCTCTTCTTCTTGACTTTCAATTTTCTTTATCTTGCCCTTAGATCTCAAATCAACCATTAGTTTATCCAAAAGTCCATTGACAAATAACTTACTTTTTTGTGTAGAAAACTCTTTTGCAAGTTCCACATACTCATTCAAAGTAACATTAACAGGAATTTCTGGACAATATATTAACTCTGCAATACCCATTTTTATTATAATTACGTCCATCAAAGCAATCCTATCCAGATCCCAGTTTTGAATCCTACCATCAATCAATTCCTTAAATTCCAAGTCATTATTAATAGTATTTAGGAATAAACCTGTGATAAATTCAATATCAAAACTTTCATCAAGTTCAATATCGGATTTACCATTATATTCTTTTAGATATTTTAGAGCATTTTGTGCTATTACATCATAATCACTCTCCCATTCCAGCTTTTTCTCGCAAAGGACATCAAAAAACTGTTCGTTACATATCAAATAGTTCTTAAACAACTGAACCACTATCAATCTTTCTGAAACATAGTCCACTTTCTCAGAAGACATATAGTTTTTGTAAGAATCAGATTCAACAAATCTTTTAAAGATATTTTTAAATAGGTCTTTTTCTTCTGACCAGTTAATTTTTAACTTATTAACTCTTTGGTTTAAAGTCTTATCCTCAAGTAGATTTTTAAAAAACTCGTTTTCTATAAATTTTAGATTTGGATTTAAATCTTCTGTTGTTGGGAGCATCTTTTGCTTATTGTCGTCAATCTTATCATTAGCAATAGAGTGAAACTCCAATAAAGCTGAAAACAAGTAAGTTTGTAAATCTACAAGGTGACGAAAACTATCAATCAATTTTTTCTTATGTCCTTCTTTGTCAGAACAATCGTTAATTTGAAAAGCGTAAAGCAATTGAAGAACCTTAGCTCTAAGAAAATGTCTATTAAGCATTCTTTTGTGAAAATATTAAATAAGGATGCAAAGATAGTCTATTTTGTGAAAAAAAGGATAATTTATTAGAAAATAATAGTGTTTGGAACTAAAATACAAGTAGAAAATACATTCGATTAGTAATAAATATTGACCCTTAGTTTTCATCTCCTATTCTAATTTTTACTACCTTTGCACTTTATTTTTTATTAATTAGTTTTATTTCTAATGGCAAAATTTAATATTCGTGAGGTTTTCCAACCCAAGCTCTTTGAACTGATTAAAAGCAGGTCTTATTCAAAAAAACTCTTCTTTCAAGATTTGATCGCAGGAATTATTATTGGTATTGTAGCTATCCCTTTAGCAATTGCATTTGGTATTGCATCAGGAGTTTCTCCACAGCAAGGTCTAATTACTGCAATTATTGGAGGTTTCATTGTTTCATTTCTTGGAGGTTCTAACTTTCAAATCGGAGGTCCAACAGGTGCCTTCATCGTTATTATAGCAGGAATTATTGCTGAGTTTGGAATGACAGGACTAATTATCGCAACAGTTTTAGCAGGTGTTATTCTTATTCTAATAGGAGTCTTAAAACTTGGAGATTTCATTAAGTTTATGCCCTATCCAATTCTTGTTGGTTTCACCTCTGGAATAGCCGTTGTTATTTTCTCAACTCAAATTAAGGATTTCTTCGGGCTAACAGCTCTTGATGGAAGCTCACTTGTGGTTCCTTCTGAGTTTTTAGATAAATGGGTTGTTTATTTTCAAAACTTCTCAACAATAAATATTTGGGCAACTCTAATTGCTGTTATTACCTTAGTAATTGCATTTACTTGGCAAAAAGTCACTAAGAAAATTCCAGGAAGTTTAATTGCTATTATATTATGTACAGTTCTTGCTCTTGTTCTGAAAAATCAATTTAATATTGAAGTTGCTACAATTGGAAATAAGTATCCTGAACTTTCGGGTGGTTCACCACTTCCAAGTCCTGTAGTTCCTCAAATTACTGTAAAATCAATAAGACTACTTCTTTCACCAGCTTTCACAATTGCTATGCTTTGTGCTATTGAAAGTTTAATGTCTGCAATGGTTGCTGATGGTGTAACAGGGAAAAAACACCATTCTAATACAGAACTAATTGGTCAAGGTGTGGCTAATGTTATTGTTCCATTCTTTGGAGGTATTCCTGTAACTGGTGCAATTGCCAGAACAATGACAAATATTAATAATGGTGGAAAAACTCCTGTTGCGGGCATTGTTCATGCTGTTTTCCTCCTCCTTATTTATCTTTTCCTAATGCCACTTGCAGCTTATATACCATTTGCTTGCTTAGCTGGTATATTAGTTTTCGTTGCTTATAATATGAGTGAATGGCGTTCCTTCCGAGCAATACTAAAAGACCCATTAGCTGACGTCTTAGTCCTTCTAACAACTTTCTTCCTTACCGTTATTTTCGACCTAACAATTGCAATTCAAATAGGACTTTTGATTGCAGCAGTTCTATTCATAAAAAGAGTTATGGACACTTCTGGAATTACAGTTATTGAAAACGAAATCAAACGAACAGAAGATCAAGAAAGCCATGATATTATAATTGAACAAATCCCTGAAGAAATTGAGATATTTGAAATTGATGGACCTTTCTTCTTTGGAATTGCTAACACATTTGATGAAATAAGCTATGAAACAAAATCAAAACCTAAGGTTAGAATTATTAGGATGAGAAAGGTTCCATTTATTGACTCAACAGGTCTTAAGAACTTAGCCTCATTATGTAGCAAATCGAAAAAAGAGAAAATACATGTAATTCTTTCAGGCGTTAGTCCTGAGGTACAAGAAACACTTATAAAATCAGGTTTCTTGAAATACTTAGATAAGGAGTTTATCTTTGACCATATCTCAAAAGCATTGGATAAAGCAAATGAAATAATTGCAAAATGAGAAAAAAAGATATAATTTTATATTGCTTACTAACAATAGTTGTTTTAGGGTTAATGATCCTTGGACTGTTTTTAGGTAGCGTTGATATTAGGTCTTTTGATGAAAACTCATTATATATTATACAACATCTTAGATTGCCAAGAGTTATAATGTGTGTTCTCTCTGGTGCAGGGCTTGCTGTTTGTGGAGCAGCCTACCAAGCAATATTTCGCAATCCACTTTCAGACCCTTACACTC
>JAGNRX010000131.1 GCA_017988355.1 Bacteroidales bacterium
GAAAACACCTTTACTTTTACAGACTATTATAACGACTTCCTTTCAAAGATAATTGGCAAACCAAACTATCCAACCTTTGAATATGATTTCCCTAAGATATACCCAGAAATTTAAATTACAGTTGTAAAATTATAATAATAACAACAAAAAACGAATGTTATGAATACAATTAGCAATGATGAAGTAAAATTCTTACAAGAGCTTTCAAAGCATTTCCCAACGGTGCAAGCAGCAAGCACAGAGATAATAAATCTTGAGGCAATTCAACTTTTGCCAAAGGGAACTGAACATTATGTGACCGATATTCACGGCGAATATGACACATTTAACCATATATTATCAAATGCCTCAGGTTCGGTTAAGAGAAAGATAGATTTTGTTTTTGGAAACAGGATAACAAAAGCTGAAAAGAACCAACTTGCAACCATTATTTACTATCCAAATGAAAAGCTAAGAAGTCTTATTTCAAGTGGAGTGGTGAATGAGGAATGGTATAGCATAACATTAAATAGATTGGTTGAAGTTGCAAAAGAAGTAACTAAGAAATACACCCGTTCAAAGGTTAGAAAAGCAATGCCACAAGAGTATGCTTTTATTATTGATGAGCTTTTGAATGAAACAAATCCTGACAAACAAAACTACTATGATAGCATTATTAAGTCAATCATAAACCTAAAACGTTCAGATTACTTTATTGAGTCATTATGTGTTTTCATAAAGAGAATGCTTATTGATCGTCTTCATATTATTGGGGACATCTATGATAGGGGTCCAAAGGCTGTTGATGTTGTTGAAAAGCTTAAAGGACATCATTCGGTTGATGTTCAATGGGGTAACCACGACATAATTTGGATGGGAGCAGCTTGTGGAAACAAATTAGATATTGCAGAGGTTATTCGTTTGACTGCTCGTTATGGTAGTCTTGACACAATTGAGGATGACTACGGCATAAACCTTATGTCATTAGTTAGTTTTGCTCTTGCTACTTATGAAAATGATCCTGCTATTCCTTTTATTCCTAAAGACACAGCTCCAGAAAAATATCATGACTCAAGCGTTAGGCTTATGACCATTATTCATAAGGCAATAGCAATTATTACTTTTAAGTTAGAGGGACAACTTGTTAAGAGAAACCCTAACTTTGAGATGAATCACCGTTTGCTTCTTGATAAAATTAACTATAAGACAGGAACAATTACTATTGATGGAAAAACTTACGAGCTTCTTGATAAGGAATACCCAACAATAGACCCTAAGGACCCATATAAACTAACTCCAGAAGAGGAGTATGTGATGGATAAACTTAAATACTCATTCCTTAACTCCTACAAAATGCAAGATCATATTGCATTTTTGTTTGCTAAGGGAAGTATTTACTTAAGCTTTAACAATAACCTAATGCTTCATGGATGTATTCCAATGAAAACTGCAACTGAATTTAGAGAGTTTAATCACAAAGGAAAGATGGTTAAGGGAAAAGAACTTTGCGATGCATTAGAGAAAACAATTAGAAACGTATGGTTAAATAGAAATGACACTGAAAACAGCTCAAATGATGGAGATTATTTTTGGTATCTATGGTGTGGGCCTGTTTCTCCAATCTTTGGTAAGCATAGGATGGCTACCTTTGAAAGGTATTTGATTGACGACAAAGAACAACAAAAAGAAATCTTAGATATTTATTTCAAACTTAGAAATGAAGAACCTTTCTGTGAAATGATTCTAAATGAGTTTGGCTTAAATAATAAGAGTGCAAGAATTATTAATGGTCATATTCCAGTTAAGGTTAAGAAAGGTGAGAGCCCAATATTAGCTAATGGAAAACTTTTGGTTATTGATGGAGGAATGTCTAAGACCTACCAAAAACAAACAGGAATTGGAGGTTATACTTTAATTTATAGTTCAATTAGGATGTTCATCGTTCAACACGAACCTTTCTCCTCAAGACAAGAGGCAATAGAGAATGAGTCTGATATTATTTCACAAGACTTTATGATTGAATCACATGCTACTCCAATCTTAGTTAAAGACACTGAAGTAGGAGCAGAGCTTTATCGTCAAATTGATGACCTAAAGATTTTAATACAAGCCTATAACTCTGGCTTAATTAAAGAGAAATAAGCTTAATGGATAAAAAGTAGGCTAAAAACTCTATAACCAACTGTTCTTGTCATGATTGCAAGGTTTTAATCATAAGATTAGGTGTTTACTTTTATTGAATATTATTTGTTGTGAAAAAGAAAAAACTAAATAAGAAAAAAGATAAGAAAGCCTTATTAAAGGATATTCTTGCAACAACTAAAAGTAAACAAAGAGATGAGGAGATTGAGCTTTACGGCAAAACTATTAATCATTCAAAGATTGCAAAGAATAAAAAGAAGTATTCAAGAAAAAACTTTAAAATAAAGATAGGCGAGTAGGGAAGAGGAAAACTTTTTTAAACATATAAACAAAAGAAAAGCGGTAACTAATTAATTTTAGTACCGCTTTTGATTTTATTGAGCTTTTAATATATGCCTATTTTGTTGGCTTATTTCTTTATGCTCTTTAGTCTTTGGGTTAGTGCTGGGATGATTTGTTTTACGTCGCCAACAATTCCTAGGTCTGCCATTTGCATGATTGGTGCGTAGCGGTCTTTGTTGATTGCTACTATGAATTCACTTTCTTCCATTCCTGCCATGTGTTGGATTGCTCCAGAGATACCAAATCCAATGTATAGGTCTGGGCGAACGGTTTTTCCTGTTTGTCCAACTTGACGTTCGTGACCAATTAGTCCTGCATCAACAATTGCTCTTGAAGCTGCTACTTCTGCATTCATTAGTTTTGCAAGGTCTTTTAGGTTTTCAAATCCTTGGTCTGTTCCAATTCCTCTTCCTCCACAAAGCAATACCTTAGCTTCTGTTATATCAACCATGCTGGTTTGTTCTTTAACAGTTTCTATGATTCTTACTTTGAATTTAGATTCATCGAAATTGATTGTTATTTTCTCTATTACGCCTTGTCTTGTTTCGTCCATATCCATTGACTTCATAACTCCTGGACGTACGGTTGACATTTGTGGTCTATGGTCTGAACATACTATTGTTGCCATTAGGTTTCCTCCAAATGCAGGTCTAGTCATTAGAAGTTCTCTTTCTTCTGATATTTCCAAACGTGTGCAGTCTGCTGTTAGTCCTGTGGTAAGTCTTGCGGATAATCTTGGGCCAAGGTCACGTCCTATAACTGTTGCACCAAGTAATATTACTGATGGTTTGTAAGTGTTTACTATTTGAGTTATTGCTTGTGAATAAGCTTCGGTAGTATAGTCTTTAAGAAAAGGACATGATGCTACAATTACTTTGTCTGCTCCGTAAGCAATAAGTCTTTGAGCTTTCTTTTCAACATCATTTCCTCCAAGTAGAATTGCATATACTTCTTCTTGTAGGTCTTTTGCTAAGTCACGTGCTTTACCTAATAATTCAAAAGCAACTCCTTGAATTTCGCCATTTCTTTGTTCGGCAAATACAAAAACGTTTTTATATTCTGATTTATTCATTTTTAGTTACTCCTTATATTAGATTATAAACTTTTCTTTTAATTTACTGATTATGATACCTACTGCTTCTTCGGTGTCAACTTCGTAAACCTGTCCTGCTGATTTAACTCCCTTAGTAAAGGCTTTCTTAACCTTTGTTGGTGAGCCTTTTAGTCCAAGCTTTGATTCATCAACTTGAATTTTATCTGCTCCCATAACTTCAACTGGTTTGTCAAATGCTTCAACAATTCCTCTAACTGACATATATCTTGCTTCATTTGCTGATGCAAGCACGGTTACAAGGCATGGTGAATCTACTTCAACAATTTGGTATCCATCCTCGGTTGCTTTTTTGATGGTAAAGGTTTTCTTTCCATCATATTTTAAGTTTTGAAGATAAGAAACTTGAGGAAGGTCAAGATGTTCTGCAATTTGAGGTCCTACTTGTGCAGTGTCTCCATCAATTGCTTGACGTCCTGTTATCACTAAGTCATATTCTAATGTGCGTATTGCTCCTGCTAATGCGTTTGAGGTTGCAAGTGTGTCTGCTCCTGCAAATTTTCTATCTGATAGAAGGATTGCTTTGTCAGCTCCCATTGCAAATGCTTCTCTAAGAACTGCTTCAGCTTGCATAGGTCCCATTGTGATAACGGTAACTTCTGCATTATATTTATCTTTAAGTTCGAGTGCAAGTTCTAAGCCGCCCTTATCGTCAGGGTTCATAATACTTGGAACTCCTTCTCTAATTAATGTCCCTGTAACTGGATCGAGTTTTACCTCC
>JAGNRX010000132.1 GCA_017988355.1 Bacteroidales bacterium
GTCCTATTATTAGTTCTCTATCTCCAACAACATACCAAATAACACCGCCTATTGATTCTTCTGGACTTTATAGATATGATATGCATATTGTAGATGATTTTGGTTGTGTTTGGGATACTGTTACTTTTTTAAATGTAGCTCAAAGCCCAATTGTTAGCTTAGGACAAGATAGTTCTAGTTGCGCTCCATTTAGTCTTATGCTTGATGCTGAAAATCCAAATGCAAGTTCTTATTTATGGCTACCAACAGGTGACACTACTCAAACCATAACAGCTAATACTATTCAAGACTCTACAATAACATATATAGCAAAAGTAACTAATTATAATGGTTCTATTTATTGTTTTGGAATTGATAGCATAAACTTACTTGTTAATTCAATTCCTAATGCTCCAATAAACTTAGCTGTACTCGCAATGCCAACCTCTTTAGAATTATCATGGCTAGGTTTTGCTCAGACTTATGAAGTTTATCGCAACGACACTCTATTAACAATATCAAATCAACTTACTTATATTGATTCAAATCTTGTTTATGGTCTAACTTATTGTTATAAGATTAAAGCTCTAAATGAAAATTGTGAAAGTGATTTTTCTAATCTTGTTTGCAAGACTTATACAGGCTTAGATGATATAATAACTAATGATTTATCAGTTATTCTTTATCCTAATCCAACAAAAGACAAAACAAAATTAGAAATAAAAGGTCTAAAAACCAATGCCGATGTAATTGTTTCTGATATTTATGGGAGAGTAACCAAGACTTATAAGATTATGCAAACCCAGAATGAATTAGAAATAGATCTTAAAGGTTTTGCAAAAGGTATTTATAATATCAAGATAGTAAACACAAATTCTAATATCACAAAGAAGTTAATTATTAACTAAGAGATGAGAAAATGAAACGCTGTTTCAGGAAATCCTTTCTTTGATCTATTTCAAGGGATTTCTTTCTTAGGAATTAAACTCGTAATCAAGCACTTCTTGAAGGCGGGTTGGGGTAACACATTCTTCTAGTATGCCTGCTTTTGCAATAGAAATAGCACCTGTTTGTTCACTTACGACAATTGCTATGCTGTCCGTTTGTTCGGTTATGCCAATTGCAGAGCGGTGACGAAGTCCTAGGTTTGGTGGTATTTGAAAGTTGGAGCTAACTGGTAAAATACATCTTGCTGCTCTAATTGTGTTATCCTTAATTATCATCGCTCCATCGTGAAGAGGTGAGTTTTTGAAAAATATTGTTTCAATTAATTGTGAGTTAACCTGGCATTCCAATAGTTCACCTGATTGAATAATTGTTTCTAAATCATTATATTTTGCAATAACTATTAGGGCTCCTGTTTGAGATTTGGATAGGTGTTGGTAGGCTTTAACTATGGCTGTTGAGTTGAAATTATCTATCTGGCTTTTATGCATTCTCCAAAAGAAAAACCTATTCTTCTTACCTCTTTCTATGCTTCTTGAACCAAGCATTGCAAAAAATCTTCTAATTTCTGGTTGAAAAATAATAACAATTCCTATTGCTCCAACACTAATAAACTGACCAATTACTTTAGCTAATATTCTCATTTCAAGTAATGAAACAATAATCCAAAAGAAATATATGGTTACAAAAGTTATTATTATGCTTAGAGCGGTAGTTCCTTTTAATAATTTATAAATAAAATAGATTAATATACAAGATAGAACTAAGTCTAATACATCTATAATTTTTAATTGGAAAGGAAGTGTTAGTAATTCAATCATTTAAATCTTCTATTATCTATTATTAGTAATTAAATTGTAGAGTTCAATACATTCTTTAGCCTCTTTAACGTCATGAACCCTTAAAATGTTGCTTTTGTTCATTAATGCAAAGCTGTGAAGAAATGTTGTGCCGTTTAATGCCTCTTTTGCTGTAATGTTTAATGGCTTATATATCATTGTTTTTCTGGAAATGCCTGTTAGGATTGGTAGTCCAAAGGTTTTAAAGTCCTGAATATGATTTAAGAGGAAGTAGTTCTGCGCTATTGTTTTTCCAAAGCCAAACCCCAAATCGAGAATTATATCATTAACTCCCAATTTGTGTAATGTGTCAATCTTTTCAGAGAAATAATCACATATATCTAAGAATATATTCTCATAATTGGTGTTTTCTTGCATTTTGTCAGGAGTGTTTGGGGTGTGAGTTAGTATGTATGGAGCATTTAGAAATGGAAGAACTTTAAAAAGATTAGGGTCAAATTGTCCACCAGATATATCATTAATTATATTTCCTCCTTCTTTGATTGCTTTTTCAGCAACCTTTGCCCAAACTGTATCAATTGAAATTATTATATCCGGAAAGGCTTTTCTAATTTCTCTAATTACTGGAATAATTTGTTCTAATTCCTCTTCTTCTGAAACCAAAATTGCATTTGGACGTGTCGAACAAGCTCCAATATCAATTATGTCGGCTCCCTGTTCAATCATTTCTTTTGCATGAATAAGAGCTTTTTCTACATCATTTATATATTGTCCACCGTCATAGAACGAATCCTTAGTAAGGTTTAAGACTCCCATAATGAGAGGCTTTTGAAGTGAAATTAATTTTCCTTGCAGATTAATTGTGGTATTAGAATATAAATTTGTAATTTTATCGATTGATTTCATTGTTTATTTTGCCTTATAATTGAAAAGCAAAATTACATAATTGTTAGATGATATTTATTTAAATCAATAAGAAAATTATATGAACACATCACAAGAGTATGATAGGGAGATAAAAAAATGTAGGGATTTGTTCTCTGCAAAGCTGAAAGATTATGGTGCTTCTTGGCGAATTTTAAGGCTTCCCTCACTAACTGATCAGATATTTATTAAAGCAAATCGCATACGTCAGTTTCAAGAATCAGGCATAATGAAAGTTGAAGAGGGGATAGGTTCTGAATTTATAGGAATTATCAACTATTCAATAATAGCTCTTATTCAATTGGAGTTGGGAGTAGTTAGCGATAACAAAGAAAAACTTGATATTGAAACTATAATAGAGCTTTTTGATAAATATTCAAAACAAGCAAAGGAGCTTATGGAAGATAAGAACCACGATTATTCTGAGGCTTGGAGGAGTATGAGGGTGAGTTCTATCTTAGATTTAATCTTAATGAAGATAATGAGATTGAAGCAAATTGAAGACAATCAAGGAAAAGTCTTTGTTTCTGAGGGAATAGAGGCTAATTATTATGATATAATCAACTATGGAGTTTTTGCTCTTATTAAATTAAATGATAACTAAAAATATTAAAGGATTATGAAGTATTTAGGTAGATTTTTTAGAATTATTGTAGGATTAGTATTTATATTTTCTGGATTTGTTAAGTCAGTCGATCCTTATGGAACTGCTTACAAGATTTCAGAATACTTAGGAGTTTTTGGGTTTACTGACCTAATTAATGCAATTCCTTGGATGCCAATTGTAGTATCTATTATACTATGCACCTTAGAACTGATTGTTGGTATTGTTTTGGTTTCTGGATTTTTCAAAAAAACAATGAATTGGATTGCAGGACTAATGATGGTTTTCTTTACAGTCCTAACACTAATTGATGCATTAACTAATAAGGTTTCTGATTGTGGTTGTTTTGGTGATGCAATACTACTTACTAACTGGGAAACTTTTTGGAAAAACATAGCACTTGACCTTCTTCTTGTTATATCTTTTATTTTTGATAAGGTTAAGTTCCCATCTTTTGTTAATCGTAAGTTGGGAATAGGTGTAACGGGTGTAATAATATTTTTAGTTCTTGGTTTTTCAGTTTTCAATGCAATGTATGAACCAATAATAGATTTTAGAGCTTGGAAAGAAGGTAATAGAATGGTTCCAAAGCCAGAAGATCAAAAGCCACCTGTTAGTTATGCTCTATACAAAAACAACCAAACAAATCAAGAAAGAGAATTTGGTATGGATGAGCTTATGCAAGCATATCAAGATGAACCTGATTTTATTGATAAGTGGACTTTTATTAGTAGTAGAGTGATAAACACCAATACCGTTGCTGCTGATGGTTTTTCAATGTTAGATGTAATTACTGATAAAGACCAATCCCTAGAGGTTCTTTCTCATCCTGGAGTAAGTTTTATTTTTACAATAGTGGATTTAGAATCTCCTTCAAAAAAGGCAATTGAAAGGATAAAAGAATTTGAAATTCAGGCTAATGAATTTGGATGTCAAACTGTTATAATAACTTCTTCATCAATTAAAAAATGGGCAGATTTTACTGAAAAATACGATTGGAAAGATATTGTGATTTATTCAACAG
>JAGNRX010000133.1 GCA_017988355.1 Bacteroidales bacterium
CTCAGATGAGCTTTGATGTTGTTTTTGCTGACCCTCCCTACGATTTAAAGCAGTTCGACATTATCCCAGACTTAGTTCTTAAAAGCTTTGTTAAGCCAGGCGGATTATTTGTCCTTGAACATGCAAAAGAACATTCATTTATTGAAAACCCACTCTTTATTGAGCAAAGAAACTACGGTAAAGTGAATTTCTCATTCTTTAAACAAAAGCCAGAAAAAGCAGATTTGTAAATCACTTACCTTATATAAAATACATAAGCCCCATTATTTCATTTATTGAATAGAGGGGCTTTGTTTTTTTTGTTATATTTCTTAGTGTCTCACCTTATTAATTAGAGGGCAAGACCTTTAAAATATCTTCTTAACTAAGTAGTTGGCTTATTGAAACAGCGAATTAAATTTCTAATGTCTTGTATTAAATTTCTCTTTCTTTGATTCATTTTGCTAAGATGTACATCGCACGCTGCTAAGATGTACATCACAAGACGCTAAGATGTACATCTCAGTAAGCTAAGATGTACATCTTAGTGAAATGATTCTTTAATATAGAAATTTATTAGTTTGTTTTAATAATTTCTTCCTTGATTCTGATGGTTTTTATCTAAAGAAATCGTTTATCTTTCCTTTCAATACCTTCTTAAACTTTGAAGGGTTTTGCCTTGCATAAGAAAAAGCGTCTTCTGTTAGGTCAATAAATTTCCTATCATCTTTCTTATTATAAACAAATAAAAGAGTAGGTGATTCAATCTCGTAGTTCTTAATAATTTCGTTTTCTGTTTCTTGTTCAAAGTTAATACTCTTAAAAACTAAGTCCCCTTCAGCAATTTCTTTTTTGTATTTTTCTAATGTAGAACGAACTCCGCCTTCAATAGCATTGCATGTTACACACCTTTCTGTGCGGTGGAAATAGTAGATTTCAAGAAGGTCTTTCTTCTGGTTTTGTGCAAAACTTATTAAGCCAATAAACATTGCAAATACTAATACTGTTATTCTTTTCATAGTCTTATAAATTATGTGTTATTATTGTTTTCTAATTTATTTAATGGTTAATCGAAGTCCGAGATTAAACTGTCTTCCTATTATTGGTGCATATATTATTGAGGAATCGAAATACTGTCCAAAAGGATTGTCTGCACTAATTATTGGGTTCTTTTGTTTGTAATTTAAAATGTTCTCACAGCCAACGTATATTTCTAAGTTTTTAAATTTATGTGTTATTTGTGCGTGGAGGATGAAGTAATCAGGGCTTTTTTCTGCTAATTGGTATTCTACTGGGTTTGTTTGCGTATTAGGAAGTCTTGTTTGACCATGGTACTGGGTTGTAAAGGAGTATTTCCATCTCTCATATTTTGTTGTATAGTGGAGTGATAGTAATCCTTTGTGCTTAGGGGTTAGGGGCATCTCAATTAACTCATTTCCTATTGTTATTCTTGAGTCTGAATAAACATAAGCAAGTGTTGTTTCAAAGCCTTCAAAGAGGTTTGCTGTTACTTCTGCTTGAAAACTATTTGCAAATGATTCTCCTTTTAAGTTATAGAAATGAGCTTCTCTTGAATCTTTTTCTAAATCTATAATAATCCTATTCTTAAAGTCTGTCCTGTGAAAATCTAATGAAAAAGAAATTGACCTTTCATCCTCAAGAAAGAATATATGTGAGTAGGAAATTCCGTAGTTCCAAGCATCTTCAAGTCTTAGGTCTTCATCAAAGATTAGGTTTCGAGAAGTGGCTAAGAGGTTAATGTTTTCTGGCAAAATATTTGTGCTATGCAGTCCTCTTCCCATTGAAACCCTAAATGCGGAGTTTTCCCATGGGGAGTATTTTGCGTGAAGGCGAGGGGTGATGATGGTCTGCTTGAAGAACATATTATAGTCTGTTCTTAGTCCTGCAATAAATGTCCATTTCTTTTTGTCGCTAAAAGTATATTCTGCAAATCCTCCCATAACTAATTCTTCTTTTTCTTTGTAGTTTCTAAATATAGAATCCTTTGAAGATAGGTTTTCTCTTAAATTATCGTAGCTTGCATTTGCTCCAAAGCTGATTTTATTCTTATCATTCCAAAGATCAGAATTATAAATTAAAGCAAGGTTGCCACTTTTTTGGGTTGGGTTGTATTCTCTTAGACCAAATTGAGATTTAAGCTCATGATAAACAAAGTTTGAATTAACCCCAATGCTACTATTCTTATCTTCATTTACCAAGAAGCCCGTATTTTCAAATAATTGTACTCTTTTCGTATTTAGGACTGCACCATAGTAGTTCATTGTGTTGAAGTCCTTATCTTTATCAAAGCGTTTATCTCCTCCAATCCTATCTTCATAGAGAATATCTACTCCAAAACGGCTCTTGATTTTATCTTTATAGTTAAAGAAATAGCGGTTTGATGCAATTAATAGGTCAGAAAGAGGAACATCAAGGAAGTTGTCGTTATTCCTATCCGACTTCATAAAGGTTGACTCTCCATGAGCAAGAATGATTGACTCTAAGTATTTATTTATCCTAAAAGAAGAGTTAATATTTATCTCCTGTTTAAGGAAGTCATTGGTAAAGTATTCCAAGTAAAACCTTTCTTTCCTCTCTGGTTTCTTAACATCAATATTGATTTGCCCTGTAATGCTTTCATAACCATGAGTAACAGAAGAAGTCCCTTTTGAAATGCTTATACCATCAAGCCAAGGACCAGGGATATAATTAAGTCCATAGGTTGTGGAAAGCATACGAATGGAGGGTTGGTTCTCAACTAATATCTGACTATAAATGCCTGCAAGACCTAACATCTGAATTTGTTTTGCTCCTGTCACGGCATCTGTGAATCCAACATCAACTGCTGCATTGTTTTCAAAGCTTTCGGCTAAAGAGCAGCAAGCAAGCCTCTTTATTCCTTCGGCAGAAACATATTGACTAAAGACTGCATCTTCTGTATTTAATGTTGTGCCTGATCTTTTCTCAACAACATTAACTGCGTTTAGCTCCGTTGCCTCTCTTTCTAAGGCAAACTCAATATATTCTTTCTCTTTAGCTATGTATTTCTTTGATTTATGATAGCCAACAAAACTAACCTCTATAAATAAACTGTCTTTTTCAATCTTTTTTAAAGTGAAGAATCCTTTTTCATCAGAGGTTGTGCCGATAGGTGTATCCACTATTCCAACATTTGCAAAAGGAATGCCTTTGTTTGTTTCTTTATCAACAACCTTTCCCCTAATTTGTTGGGAAAAGCTAAGAGATGAAATACTTAGTAATAGTAGTGTAATGATTAATGTCTTTTTCATAGTATTATTCTAAAAATTATAGTGCAAATTTAGTAGCTTAATTATTTTTTCTTTGTAATTTTGATTACAATACTCATTTTTTATTATTAGCAACAATCGTTATTCTCTTTTACATCTGAGAAGAAATCTGCGAAATATGTCTTTGCTAATTCCCAATTCTTCCTATTAATACAATACTTAACCTTAGGAGGCTGAGTTTCTCCTTGAATAAGTCCGGCATCTTTCAATTCTTTTAGGTGTTGCGAGACAGTAGCCTTTGCAATTGGCAACTCATCGTGAATTTCTCCAAAATAGCAACTATCTTGCTTAGCTAAGAATGATAATATTATTATTCTGGTTGGATGACCCATTGCTTTTGCAAAACGAGCGAGTGTTTTCTTATCCTTATTTATAGCTGTTTTCTCTTGCATATACGACCTTATTTGTAGTTTGCAAAAGAACGAACAATAATTGTAATGACCAAATTTTTTTTAATTAATTCCGATAACTAATAGTATTGTTTCTTATCTTTGCAACTTTAATTTCAAAAAAATAGAATAAAGATGTTAGACAAGAATACAATTATTGGATTAGTTCTTATTTTCGCAGTTGTAATTGGTTTTGGTATTTTGTCCGCTCCATCCGAAGAGGAGAGAGCAGCAATGAAAGTCAAGCAGGATTCAATAATAAGAGTTGAAGCAAACATAGCCTCAGATGCAAAAGCAGAACAAATAAGAGATTCTGTTGCTCAAATATCTAATGATAGCATTTCTAATTTTGGTCAAGATTCAACAAAGTTTTCGGAATATGGTGCATTTGCTTCTTGTGCTGAGGGTGAAAAGAAAGAAATAACTATATCTAATGAATTGTTCGATATTAAATTCTCTTCCCATGGTGCAATTGTTGAACAAGTTACTCTAAAGCAATACTTATCTTATGACAAAGAACCAGTAGTCTTATTTGACAAAAATTCTTATGGTCTTAATCTAACAGTTGGTCAAAACATAGTTAGAACTGAAAATCTT
>JAGNRX010000134.1 GCA_017988355.1 Bacteroidales bacterium
ATTCTATACCGCAGTTTTAACTCAGTTGCCACTAATTCAAGATGCTTTTGTTAATGGTAGGTTAAACCTATATATGAGTGATAAAACTCCAATGATGGGTTTGTTTGATGACCTTGCAGATAGAGTTATTGAGAAATCTAAGAAGTAAATATCTTATTAGATTTTAGTAAAGACTAAGGAAAGAAAGAGTAGATATGGTGAAAATGCTATACTTATTCTTTCTTTCCTTTTTTCTTGTCTTTCTAAGTCTTTGTTTCACGGAATTAGATCTTTGATTCAGCAGATTAGTTCTTTGATTCAGTAAATTGTTTCAGTGATTCAGTAGATTAGTTCTTTGATTCATTTCTCCAAGTCTTTGATTCAATAAAATCAATTAATAATTGAAGAATAAATTAGTGAATATGCTAATAAAATAAGGTATTGTTCGAGGAATTTCTTAAATTTGCACATTAATTTATTAATTATGTTATTAATTTGTGATAGTGGATCAACAAAGGCCGACTGGTGTTTGGTTGATAGAGATAATAAAAGGCAGTTTTTTTCTACTTGTGGGATGAATCCATATAATATAAGTGCTGAGGCTATATCGCAGGAGATAGAATCTGTTCTTATATCCAATATAAATCCAAAAGATGTTCATCAGCTAAAGTTTTATGGTGCAGGATGCAGTTCCCAGGTGAAGAAAAAAGAGCTTAAAGATTTGTTTTCAACTTACTTTACTAATGCCTCAATTGACATAGACCACGATTTGCTTGGTGCTGCAAGGGCATTATGTGGAGAAGAAAAAGGTTTATGTGCAATCTTAGGGACTGGCTCCAACTCTTGTCTCTATGATGGGAAAGATATTACAGAAAACATACCTGCATTAGGCTATGTTCTTTGTGATGAGGGGGCAGGGACTAATATTGGTAAGTTAATTCTTCGCAACTATCTTCGTCACCTTTTGCCAAAAGACTTAGAGAAAGAATTTGCAGAAATTTACCCTGGTGAAGAAGCTGATTTTCTTAATAGATTATACAAAGGGAGTGTTCCTAATTATTTTTTAGCCTCTTTTGCCAAATTTGTATTGGATAGAAAAGAGAATCAGTACTGCCATAACTTAATTAAGGAATGCTTTGTTTCCTTTTTTGAAAACCAAGTAATTCTATATTCCGATTACTCTAATTATAAAATCAATGTGGTTGGCAGTGTTGGCTTTATATGTAAGGATATTTTCAAAGAAGTTGCAATGAGTTATGGTCAAGAGGTGGGGAAATTTATCAAAGCTCCACTTGTTGATTTGGTTGATTTCCACTTTTATTTAGATTAAATGTGCTATAATCGATAAAAAAATTGTATTTTCGCAGTTAGTTTGTACATATGATTGTACTTAATTTTTAATTCAAATTTAGATTATTATAATGAATAAAATTGATGTTTTACTTGGATTGCAATGGGGTGATGAAGGAAAGGGAAAGATTGTTGACGTTCTAACACCTCAATATGATATTATAGCTCGATTTCAAGGCGGTCCAAATGCTGGACACACATTAGAGTTCCAAGGCACCAAGCACGTATTAAATATTATCCCCTCTGGCATATTCCACTCAGAGAAACAAAATATAATTGGAAATGGAGTTTTGATTGAACCCCTAATTTTCCAAAGAGAGATAAGGGATTTGAAGGCAAGGGATGTAAACCCTAATCAAAACCTATTTGTTTCTAAAAAAGCCCATCTAATTATTCCTTCTCACAGGATGTTGGATATGGCAAACGAACAAGAAAAAGGGAAGCAAAAGATTGGCTCAACCCTTAAAGGAATTGGACCTTCTTATACCGATAAGATTGCTCGCGTTGGACTTAGGGTTGGTGATATTCTAAAATCTAATTGGTTAGCAAAGTATAATAACCTAAAGCAAGACCACCTAAGACTTTTAAAATCCTTAGGACACGATCTTGATTCATTCCAAATAGATGAAACACCTTTCTTAGAATACGAAAAAAGATGGTTGGAATCATTGGAAACACTTAAAACATTCAAGTTTATAGATAGCGAATACTTCCTTAACGATGCACTAAAGCAAGGAAAGAAGATATTGGCAGAAGGAGCTCAAGGTTCAATGCTTGATATTGACTTTGGTTCTTATCCTTTTGTGACCTCTTCAAACACAATAACCGCTGGCGTATGTTCAGGCTTAGGAATAGCTCCTTCAAAAATTGGTAGAGTTTATGGTTTATGTAAGGCATATTGCACAAGAGTAGGTAGTGGACCTTTCCCAACCGAATTGTTTGATGCAACAGGAGATAAGCTTAGACAAGCTGGAAGAGAATTTGGTTCAACAACAGGACGCCCTCGTAGATGTGGTTGGATTGATATCCCTGCACTAAATTATGCTTGTATGCTTAATGGAGTTACTGACTTAGTTGTTACCAAGGTTGACGTGATGAATGATTTCGACACAGTCAAAATGTGTGTTAAATATAAGATTGAAGGGGAGGAAACTATTCAAATACCTTATGATTTAGGTGATAAAATAGAACCAGTGCTACAAAAATACCAAGGATGGAATAGTAACCTTCAAGGGATTAAAACGTACAACGAATTGCCGTCGGACTTGAAAGACTATATCAAGGCAATAGAAGAAATAACAGGGGTTAATGTTGCAATTGTTTCAACAAGCCCTGATAGAGAAGATACAATATTTAAAATATAAATATAATCTATAATAAATTATGAGAAAATTTTTGTTGGCAATAGCTTTATTTGTTTGTGTATTATCAGCTCAAGGGCAGAAATTAAGACTTTCAGACATTCCTCAAGAAGTTAGAATGGGTTTGGAAAACACTTATACTGACTATAAATTACTTGGCTGGTTTTTTGAAACAGGACAGTATGTTGCAGAAATAGATATTGATAATAGAACAGGTAGGGTTTTCCTTACTGCAAATGGAAACTGGCAGTTCACAATCTTTAATGTTCCAGAGCAAGAGCTTCCTACTTTGGTTGCAAATTACTTTATCAACAACTACCCTGGTTATAGAATTAAGAAATCAGAATACGTTGAAGACTTTGGTGGTGATAACTACTATAGACTTGTTATTTCGATGAAAGGTATAGGTCAAACCGAATACGAGATGATTTATGACACAAGAGGAAAGCTTATCAAGACAAATGCTCCTGACCCAGGCTATGTTAAAAAAGATTATATTGCAAGATTAAATCCTGAGGACATTGAACGCCAACAAAAGAAAATGTCAGACAGAACAGCACTTCCAGGAACTGGACTTAAAATAGGTGATGAAAATTACGTTGCAGCAAATAAAGACCCAGAGGGTAGTGGCAAGAAAGGTAGAAAAGTAGATATCGCAGCGCCAGAGGCATTAGATACTCCAAAGATACCTGAATCTGTAACCAAAGCTTTTGAAAAGAAATACCCAAGAATAGAAGTTGATGAGTGGAAGATGGAAGATACTTGCTATAATGCAAACTTTAAAAATCGTCAACAAACAAGTCTTCAAGCTTTATTTATGCCAGATGGTTCTTTAGTTTCTGTTACCACCGATGTAGATCCAAGTCGTTATCCTCGATTAATCCTTAAGGATTTAGATGAGCGTTATCCAAATGCAACTGTTTCAATAATTCGTAAGGTTGATTATGATATCAAATATAAGAGAACTGTTACTGAAAGAAAACTTGAGCAATACTTCTATATTGAATTAACTGAAAAGATTAGAGGAAGAAAAGACGTTAAAACTATAAAACTTCTTTACGATAAATCATTTAAATACCAAGGCTTAGCAGGAACTGGTGATGATTACGAATACGAAGATTAATAAATCAAAATGAAACAAAAGATCATATTCATATTTCTTTGTTTTATTATCTTTACCCCCAATTTATTTAGCCAAAAGAAAATAAACTATAAAGCTAATTGGAGCGAAACTCGACCCTCTTACCCTGATGAAATAATTATGGTGGAGAAGGTCGAGTTTGAGCATGAAGGGATGAGGATGTATTGTGATTCTGCTATTTTCAATGAAAAAGAAAATCACTTTAATGCTTTTGGCAATATACATATTGTTCAGAAAGATACAATGCACATTTGGGGAGACGAGCTCTATTACGAGGGAGTAAGCAAGATTGCGGAGATGTTTGGAGAGAAAGTCATAATGAAAGACAATAATATAACCCTCACCACAACCTATCTAATCTTAGAAAGAGTCCCAAACACAGTAAGCTATACCCAGTGGGCAGATATTTATGATAATAAGTCAACCCTTAGA
>JAGNRX010000135.1 GCA_017988355.1 Bacteroidales bacterium
GCAGAAATTGTTGTTGAGAAATTTAAGAAAGTAAAGGTAAGGGAGCAGGACCCAGTTGAGAGGTCACAAAACTTTGAAGAGGTTTCCTATGGTTATAATGAAAAGGAGGCAGTTGCTGAGGCTTCATGTTGTATTGAATGTAAAAACCCAGCTTGTGTAACTCAATGTCCTGTTAGTGTTAAGATTCCACAGTTTATTGCAAAGGTAAAGGTAGGGGATTTTGAAGCAGCAGCTCATATTTTGGCAGAAGATACTGCCTTGCCAGCTGTTTGTGGTAGGGTTTGTCCTCAAGAGGTTCAGTGTGAAGAAACATGTATATTAGCTAAGAGGGGAGAGGCTGTGTCTATTGGAAAGTTAGAACGCTTTGTTGCTGACTGGTCAAGAGAAAACAATATAGACCTTGCTAAGAAAGTTCCTTCAAATGGTAAGAAAGTTGCAGTTGTGGGAGCAGGACCAAGTGGTCTTACTTGTGCAGGGGACTTAGCTAAACTCGGTTATGAGGTAACAATATTTGAAGCCCTTCACGAGTCAGGCGGAGTATTAGTTTATGGTATTCCAGAGTTCCGTTTGCCTAAGAAAGAGGTTGTTCAACACGAGATAGATAATGTTAAGAAACTTGGTGTAACGATAATTAATGATGTTATTGTTGGCAAGAGTATTACTATTGATGAGTTATTGAATGAAGAGGGTTTTGAAGCCGTTTATATTGGATCAGGTGCTGGACTTCCTAAGTTTATGGGCATTCCTGGTGAAAACCTTAATGGAGTACTTTCTGCAAATGAAATCCTAACACGTTCTAATTTAATGAAAGCATTTGAAGAAGGATATGATACACCAATATTCCCTGGCTCAAAAGCAGTTATTGTTGGAGGAGGAAATGTGGCAATGGATGCAGCAAGAACAGCAAGACGTTTAGGCTCTGACACCCATATTGTTTATAGAAGGAGTGAGAAAGAGATGCCAGCAAGGGTTGAAGAGGTTCATCATGCAAAAGAAGAGGGAATAATCTTCCACACTATGAATAACCCTGTTGCAATTATTGGAGATGAGAAAGGTTGGGTAAAGGCTATTAGGTGTATTAAGATGGAATTAGGTGAACCTGATGCAAGTGGTAGAAGAAGACCAATTGAGATTGAGGGAAGTGAATATGAGATTGAAACACAGAGTGTAATAATGTCTCTTGGCACAAACCCAAATCCACTAATCATTAATACAACAAAAGGTCTTGCTTCTGAGAAATGGGGAGGAATTATTGCTGATGAAAACGGACAAACATCAAGAGAAGGCGTTTTTGCTGGAGGCGATGCAGTGAGTGGAGCTGCAACTGTTATTCTTGCAATGGGAGCAGGGAAACAAGCGGCAAAGGCAATTGATGAGTATATTAAGAACAAGAAATAAACTAATATATAGTTAAATCAATATCTATTATAGATTAATAATTGGGGACGTAATTAACTGCGTCCCTTTTTTTATTCCTTATATGTGTATTTGAACTTCTCTTCTGGCTTCTCTTTTTCTTTGTTCTCTTCTTCTTTAATCTCTTTCTCCTCTTCTTCGCTATCTAAGTATTTTATCTCTTCTGCTTTTGTTTCTTCGCCCTTTTTAATGTCTTGGTGGTGACCATAATCTAACCAATAAGGGTTTTCATCGGACAATTCATCCTCTTCTTCCTCTTGAGATGGCTCTTGATTCATAATAGATATTGCTTTTCTCTTATAGTAGATTGCAAAGACAAAACCTGTTATTGCTCCTCCTAAGTGACCTTGCCAGCTTATTGTAGGGCTTGATTGTAATTGTGGGAATATGCCCCAGATAACTCCTCCATAGAGGAAGATTACTATTAAACTAAAAGCTAATTGAGGTTTGTTTTGTTTTATGAGTCCGCTAAGAATATGAAACCAAGCCAAAGCATAAACTAAACCACTTGCTCCAATATGAACCGAACCACTTGTCCCTATTATCCAAGCCGCAATGCCTGAGAAGAGATAGAAGAGTAGGAATAATTGTGTTGCAAATTCTTTATAGAAGATATAGAGTCCAAATAATAGAACAACCACAGCTAAGGTGTTGGATATTAGGTGAGAGAAGTCGGCGTGAAGGAGTGGCATTGTGAATATTCCCCTAAGACCTTTAAGTGTTCTTGGCTCTAAACCATATTCTGAAAGCGATATTCCACTTATTGTTTCCATTATTTTAATAGCCCAAAGCAAAAAAACAAAGCCTAAGGGTACTATTAATGCGTTTATAAATTCTTTTTTTTCTTTATTCATTTCTGATTGCAAAGATAATAATTCTACTCAATTTTCAAGATTTCTTTTTCCTTTTATGCGTTCTTTAGTAAAGAAATATTATATTTGCAAATTGAACTTATAGTAAGAGAAATATGAAGAATAAGAATGTCGTATCATTGATAGCAATTTCACTGTTGCTAATAGGCGGATTTAATAGCTTTGCTCAAAGAACTAATAAAGCTCCTGAGAACCTTTTTGGAATAAGAGTAGGCTTTAATATGAGTGACTTGACAAGTGCAAATGGATTGGATGTTTTTAACGGTTTGGCTTTCTACAACAAAAACCTTGAATATGTTGGCTTCACCGACACTAAGCCCTTCCAATATGGTTTTAATGTTGGAGCAACAGGACAAATCAAAATTGCAGACTCATGGTATGTTCAACCATCACTTATGTTTACAACAAAAGGCTATAAGCTCAACACTCAAAACAAAGGCTACCTTGACCAAAACGTAGAAATGGATGTTAAGGCATATTATCTTCAACTCCCAATAGACCTTGTTTGGAAGTACTCTTTTAGCGATGATGCAAGATTTATTGTTCAAGGGGGTGGATTCTTAGGATTTGGAATTGCAGGAGAGAGTGTTTTCCATGACCACTACGGAGAGAAAACAATGCCAAGAAACCAGCACGAGCAAACACCACTACCTTCAATTCCTAATGGGTTCATTGGTTATGACTACACCGTACACCAACTCTCAAACCAGGATTTTGATGACACCTTTATGACAGAAGGAACTAATCGTTGGGATGCAGGACTTGAACTTGGCTTAGGCTTTGAATACAAGAGATTTCAAGTAACTCTTTCCTACCAATATAGCTTAACTCCTTTATATGACTATGCTCACGACTATACCCTACGCTATAAAGAAAAAGGAATACAAAACACATCAAACTCATTTCAATTCCTTAAACAAGAAACTCCAAGCTCACCTTCACAACACGTAATATCAATATCTTTTGCATATTATTTAGATTTATTCTCTAATAAACTTAAGTATTAGACTAAACAAAGGAGTCTTTTCGTTATATATTTAATGATGAAAAAGATAGTATTATTCTTAGCTGTTATTCTTCCTTTTGCAAGCCTTATGGCTCAAGAGAAGGAAGTCCTTATTTCAAAAGACTCTCTAATAGACTTTGGAAGAGGGTACGGTTTTTTATATCAAGAAGCTGATAAAACTCAATATAATATATCAATGGGAGCAAGCTTTGGAAGTGGTTTCTTTGGTCAGAAGTTTAGCTCAACCTATATTGCACCCTCAATGAGGACAAGATTAAACGAAAAGGTTAACCTAAGAGCAGGAGTTTTGACAGGAGACGTTTGGTTAAATGGAAAATCATCAAATATTCCACAAGATAGAGCACCCTACGCTGATAGATACAAGCATAACGCAGCCTATATGGGTATGGACTTTGAGATAAGCCCTAAGATAAACCTCTTTGTGACTGCTTTCTACGACAGATATAACCCCCTAAGAACTCAGAGCCTTAGTTCACAAGCAAAAAATATCTATACATACGGATTTGACGCAAGCATGAGCTATGAAATTTCAAAGAATAGCTTTATACATCTTAGCCTGTCTTTTATGGAAACCAATAACCCATCTATCTTAATGCCGTATCATAGTTCCCCATTCAATTCATTCAATACAATAAATGGAGGTCTATTCCCTGGTTCAAGATTTTCAAACCAAAGTCCTTTTGGCTGGTAAGCCCTCTTAATTATACGCAGTCCCACGAAATTGAATCACCATAATAATTTACTGAATCAAAGGAATAATTTACTGAATCAAAGAACTAATTTGCTGAATCAAAGAAAGAATTTACTGAATCAAAGAAGTAATTTACCGAATCAAAGACTTAGTTATTATAAAAATAGTATTGATTTTTTTCATATTCTTTGTCTTCTTAATCCTTGTATTATTGCAAAGCTAATTATAAATTTT
>JAGNRX010000136.1 GCA_017988355.1 Bacteroidales bacterium
GACATACCCATGTCAGCGACTGCGACATGGGTATGTCATGAGTTTGTTTCTTTGTTTAAAAAGTTTGGCTCTTCAAATAAATTGTTTAGCTCTTAGTTTTGGGGGTATATTTTGAAGGAAAAAACGAGAAATTCCTAACTTAAAACATGTGAATTAAGTTAGGAATTATGGGTAATAAAAAAATCCGTCAACTTGATTAAGGACGGATTGTTTTTATTATAGTTCGTTTTTGTGTAAGTCGCTTGGGATTTCTGTGGATAGGGCTTTTGACTTGAAGAATACTTTGAAATGATTTTGCCTTGTCTTGAGATTATCTTCATCTATACCATTTACATAAAATATTAGCTCCAAGGTCTTACCCTGATCTAAGATATTGTATTCATTGCTCAGCATTTCTATTAGCTCGGAAACTGCTGTGAAGACCTCTTCATTGGATTTGAAGGTGAAACAGACTCCATTAACACACTGTTCAAAGATAAAGTCGGACTTGAATTCAGGGCTTAGCTCTGTATTGCTGTATATTATGTCCATTGCTTCATCTATGACAACAGAAAGTATTCCAAAATAGTTATGCAAATTAAATCTATCGCATATCTCTTCAACTAAAGCCTGAGCTTTTATTCTTTGGGTTTTATCTGCACTTAACTCGACAGTATCGTAGTTTTGTTTCATTGAGTTTATTCTTTTGTTTCAACTTTCAAATTAATAAAAAAATCATTCACTTTCTCCTTATAGTAGGGAGAAAATATTGGAGGGATTTGTTTGAATAGTTCTAACTCTCGATTCTTTAGTTTATTAAACTCAATAAACTGATTATTAGATTTCTCAAACATGTCCTTCCCCTCAGTTGACTCTCTTCTCTGCTCTTGTTCTTGCTTCTTTTGAGCCTTCTCGTGTTGCAACATTCTTGTTAGAATATTGTTTTGACGATTGATGGTCTGCTGATTGATAATTTTGTTTACGATATCCGTTTCAGTTTGTTCCATTTGACGCATTAAATTATCTAATTCGCCTGTTGCCTGTCCTCCTTCTTGCTTTAATTCTTCGGCATATTCCTGCATCATCTTGCGTATCATCTCTTGCTGAGCAGCCATTCTTGCCAGCTCTTCATTCATTTGTCCGTTCTCTCCTATCTTTGGTTTTCCGCTCTTACCTTTTTCTTTCCCCTCTAGTTCTTTCTTCAATCTTTCCATCTCTTTATTAAGGGCGTCTTGTAGCTCTCTCATGTTTTTAGGGCTCTTCTTACCTGCTTTGCCTGGCTTATCGCACTGGCTTTTTGGGTCACCCTTTGACTTAGACTTGCTATCTGACTTGGATTTCATGTTTTGCTGCATATTATTAAGGCTTTCGGCAAGCATTAGTGCAAGATTATTCATCGAAGTCATTGCATATTGTTGGGAAGATGTTGATTGGGTGTTCTTGTATGAACCGTATATGCTTTGATTGTATTGTAGGAGCTTCTCTATGGAGTTATTTATTTGATTATCTATTGCACTTAGTTCTTTATTTATTGCCCTGCTTATTTGGGGTTGCCTCTTACTCATTGCATATAAACTATCAGAAATCATCTTCATATCATTCTTGATCTTGTTTTGAGTATTGATTAGTCCTTGGTATGAAGGGTCTGTTACGGATGTCTCTCTCACCTTTTGCATTATTGCTTCTTGGTTAAAGGATATCTTGACAAGGTTTTTCAGAATTTGTCTTACCTCTTGTATATCTTCTGCTAATTGTTCTTCTTCGTTCTCTTTTTGCTGTTCTTCTAAGGAATCCGCCATCTCATCCATCTTTTCTGCTGCCGATTCTTGGCTTTTGGAAGCTTCTTTATTCTTTTTCTGCTCCATTTGCTGCTTTGACTTTGATTGCTCCTTAGAGATGGAATCTTCTTTTTCCTTATCTCTTTTTATATCTTGCGGATCCTCTAGTCCTGCGGCTTTCTTCTCAACCTCTTGTAGGTCTTTCTTTATTTTTTCAAATGATTTATTAAGCTGGTCTTGCTTTTCTTTTAGTTTTTCGTTGTCTTTAGGGTTCTTTTTCGTCTCCTCTGCCAATTCTTTCTGCTCCTTAGCAGTTTCTCTTAGCTTATCAATGGTTTCTTCGAGCTTCTTCTCTACTTCCAAACGCTTAAACATCTCAAGGTTTCTATCCAATTGCTTTTCCAAGTCCTCATTGTTCATCTTTATCTTATCTAAGGCGTCTTTGAGGTCTTCTTTCTTTATGTTTTCTTTCATCATTTGATTGATTTGGTCAAACATATCTTTTGCCACTTCTTGGAATAGTTTTTCCAATTCTTCTTGTTTCTTAAGAATTTCTTCGGATTGCTTTTTGTATTTATTATCTAAGCTATTATTTTCTTTAATTTTCTTGCTTATCTGCTCTAATGTGGACTTTATCTGCTCTTGTTTTTGTTTTAGTTCTTGTATTTGTTTCTTGTCTTGCCAGTCCAATTCTTTCTTTTCAAGCATTTTCTTATTTAGTTGCTTAATCTCTTCTTGAATTTTCTTTAAGTCCGCAAGGGATTGGTCTGTTTCCCTTTTGATGTCTGAGCTTGTCTTTTCTTGTTTCTCTTGAATCTCATCCATAGTTGGCAGTTCTATTGAGAAACTTGTTGAGCGGGCTGATTTGGCTCCATCAATCCCATCATTATCCCATACTTCAAAATAATAGACTACCCTATCGCCTGGATTAAGGTCTTGACTTGATAGGTCGTAGGAGAAGTAAAACTCTTGTGCATTGTCATTTTTGGAGAATGGGACTTGAACTTTGGTGATTAGTTTTGAGTCCTCACCTTTTCTATATGTCTCAATATGGAATTCTAATTTAGAAAACCCATAATCGTCCTTTATTTGTCCTCTAAAATATACTCTTTCGCTAGTTATGCTATCCCTTTGCTCAATCACTGCTATTTGAGGGCTTAAATCAGGGATAATAGATATTGAGAATTGTAGGGAATCGGTGAATGTGGTATAATTGTTCTTGGTTAGGATTTGATAGCTTAAATCGCTTAGTATGGTTTTGGAGAAAGACAATCTTCCTTCTTTGTTTGGGGTGAAAACATCTTGCTTGCCGTTATAATTAAAAATAAATTTCTTGGTATCTCTCGTTACTGCCTTCCACTGAACTATACTTCCTTTTGGAATAGAGAAATTGCTGATATTTGTATATGCCTCTTCTTTTAGTTTGGTATAGGCTGGGAAAGTGATTACGGCTTGAAGGTCTAAGAGTATTGGTTTTGGCAGGACTTCTATCTTATAGTCCTTACTTACTATGCTTGCCGCCTCAAAGTGGAAAGAACTTGTGTTTTGTATTTGTTTGATGGTGTATGAGAATATATCTTTCTTCTCTTTCTTCATCTGGAAGATTTGCTTATTGACAACAATATTAACCATATCAACAAGCATTTTCCCCTCTATCTTAACACTTATTGTTATATCCTCGTTTTGTAGAGTCTCTAAGCTCTTATTTATTAGTTTATATGAGAAAGGCGCTGGTGCTTCAAAATACTTTTCGTGGTTAATGTATCTATAGGTTGGTTCTTTTATGAAGCTAGGAAAGAAAATTAAAGATAGTAGGATTATTCCTAAGGGAATTGAAACCCATTTAACGTATCTCTTGTTCTTAGATATATCTACTGCTCCCAGAAACGGTACAGGGCTTAGCTCTTTTGTCTTTTGAGAAATGCTGGCCTCTAATAACTGAGAATAGTTTTCAGATGAAAGCTCTTGGAGTTGTAGAAGGTTAAGGAGTTTGTCGGAAACCTCTGGGAAGTGCTTGCCGATTATATCTGCGGCGTCTTTATAGGATATTGTTTTGGTTATTCTGAATATCTTAAAAAGGGGTATTGCTATAAAGAAGTAAAGTATTATTATTGCAATCAGGAGATAGGAATAGAAAAGTATTGAGCGGGTTATTATGGAATGGTAGTTGAAGTATTCAAGAGTATTAAGTATAAGAAAAAAGCTAAAAAGCAGGAATGTTGAATATAACAATCCTTTAATTAGCTTGTTCTTATAATATTTTCTTATGAATTTATCTAACTTCGATATTATTATTTCATTAGTCTTCACTCTTACACTCCTTCATTCAATCTTTTCTCTACTTTAACTTCTTCTCTTGCTTATACCACTTAATCGTCTTCTCAACTCCTTTTCTTAGGTCTATTTGTGGCTCGAAGCCTAAGTCTTGTTTTAGGTTGTCGATATCGCAGTTCCAATTCCTTGCTTTTAGGATATT
>JAGNRX010000137.1 GCA_017988355.1 Bacteroidales bacterium
ACTTCGATGGCAAGAAACTTTCAAACGATATCAACCTATTAGAGGGAACAGAATTTGAATCTCCAATGCGTCCTTGGGGTGGAATGGAACAATTGACTTGGTCGCCAGACTCAAAACAAGTTGTTTATACTTGCAGAAAGAAAGTAGGTAAAGAATATGCTTTTTCAACCAATTCAGACCTTTATCTTTACGACTTAGGATCAAAAACAACAACTAACCTTTCTCAAGGGATGATGGGATATGACCAAAACCCAGTATTTTCACATGACGGAAAGCTTTTGGCTTGGGAAAGTATGGAAAGAGATGGCTATGAGGCTGACAAGATTCGTTTAATTGTTATGGATCTTAGCACAAAAACAATTAAAGATTATTCTGAAAAATTTGACCAAAACTCAAACGGACTTGTTTTTGCAAAAGACAATAAGAGCATTTACTTTATTTCTGACTACCATGGCAAAGACGATATCTACCAACTAACCTTAGCAGATAATAGTTTCAAGCAACTAACCTCTGGAATTCACGATTTCACATCAGTTAAGCTTGCAAAAGATAAATTAATTGGAACAAAGATGAGTATGAGTCAACCAATAGAAATTTATTCAGTTGACCCTGCAAGTGGAAAAGACGTAAATATATCTAATGTTAATAAAGACCTACTTTCAAAAGTTAAGATGGGGAATATTGAAGAACGTTGGTTTAAGGCAACAGACGGAAAAGACTTACATTCTTGGATAATCTACCCACCAAACTTTGATTCAACAAAGAAATACCCAACAATACTTTATTGTGAAGGCGGCCCTCAATCAACAGTATCTCAATTTTGGTCTTTCCGTTGGAACTTCCAAATTATGGCATCTCATGGTTATATAATTGTTGCACCAAATAGAAGAGGTCTTCCTGGCTTTGGACAAGAGTGGAACGAAGCAATAAGTGGCGATTATGGTGGTCAATGTATGAAAGACTACCTAACTGCAATTGATGAAATGTGTAAAGAACCTTTTGTTGATAAAGATAAACTTGGATCAGTTGGTGCAAGTTTTGGGGGTTACTCTGTTTACTGGCTTGCTGGACATCACGAAAAGCGTTTCAAGTGTTTCATAGCTCACAATGGTATGTTTAACTTAGAACAACAGTACCTTGAAACAGAAGAAATGTGGTTTGCAAATTGGGACTTAGGCGGTAACTATTGGGATAAGAGCAATAAGACAGCACAAAAGTCTTATGCAAACTCTCCACATAAATTTGTTGACAAATGGGATACTCCACTTATGGTTATACATAGTGAATTTGACTATCGTATTGTTGCCTCACAAGGAATGTCAGCCTATAATGCAGCAGTTGTTCGTGGAATCCCTGCTCGCTACCTTTATTTTCCAGACGAATCACATTGGGTGCTTAAACCACAAAACGGTATCCTTTGGCAGAGAAACTTCTTCGATTGGTTAGATACTTGGTTAAAGCCAGAGACTAAAACAAAAGCGTAAATAATTAATAAATAAATATAAGACAATGGAAATTATCGGAAAATTCTTAAAGACCTTACCAGAACAAACAGGCGAATCAGCAAGAGGAGCTTGGGTAAGAGGGGGTTTTGTTATTGAAACAGAAGAGCAGTACCCAAAAACCTTAGCATTCTCTCTTTGGGGAGAAGATAAGGTTGCAATAGTTAGAACAATGGATGCTAACACTCAACTAAAGGTTTATTTTAATCCAGAATCAAGAGAGTTTAATGATCGTTGGTACACAGACTTAAAATGTTTCAGAATAGACACATTCAACGCTGTGACAGCAGTATCACCTCAAGCAAATCAAGCAGCGCCTCAAACAAGTCAAGCTCCTTCACCTGCTAATCAACCTTCTTCACCTCAAAAAGAAGAAATAGGTTCATTTAATAGCTCAGAGCCACAAGAGGATGACGATCTGCCATTCTAAACCTTTATTTCAATAATAAATTGATAAATTTTAGGCAACCTATTGATTGGGTTGCCTTTTTTATTAATTTTGTAAGCTCAATTAATACTTATGAATGATAAATTATAAGTTCATAAGATAAGGCCTAATCTATAATCCAAAAAAAATAAACAAATATGAAAAACAAAATAAGTCTCTTTATAATCTTATCAGTCTTGCTTTCAATCTCATTTATACAGTGCCAAAAGAAAGAAGATAAAAAGATAAAGACCACAAAGTATGAAGTGAAAGAAAATTATATCATTCACTCAGCTTATGGCATAAGTGGGGTACATGTTAAAGACACAGTAAATAATATATATGGAGATATTCTTATTCCAATAAACAAAATTAAGGATAATAATATAAACATTAAGCCAATAACTTCAAATATTGGTTCTCAGATGCAAGCCTTTGTCGATGAGGTTAAGAGAAGAAAAGCAATTGGGAGCAACTTTATTGAGATACGTCCTGCATATTTCATCTTCCACGACAACCAACTATATAGCTGTTTGATTAAAAAAACCAGTTGTTTCGCAAATCAAGATACTACCAAAACATATAGTTCCGTTTTATATAATTATATGGAGAACAAAATTCTTAGTTTTGATGATGTATTCCAGGTTGATGAAAAAAACTACTCAAAGTTTATTCAGCTCTTTGATAAGAAAATGGCTTCACTTTCCCTCAAAAGCCTAAAAGAAAGCGATTTTAATATAGAAATTGACTCAATATCATTTAATATTGAAGAAAACAATACAACAAATCACTACAAACAAAGCATAGAAACTCTAAGACCATATTTCAAAAATAAGAAACAATTCAAAAAACAGTAAAACTGAAAAAGCGAATCCTGAGAATAAGCTAAGAATGAAGAAGAGAACTAAAAGGAGGGTAAGAAATTTAATAGTAGCAGTAGTAATTATTATTGCAGTATCTTATTTGGCAGCATATTCTTATACCTATTTCCTTGACACCTATCGCAACTACTATGCCTGTGAAGGAGTTAAGATAGACCAAAGCAAATACAAAGTTTACGGAATAGACGTATCCTCACACCAAGGCGAAATCGATTGGAGCAAGGTCTCAAAAGACAATATTCAGTTTTGTTTTCTAAAAGCCACAGAGGGCGAAGACTTTGTTGATAAGAGGTATAAAGAAAATTATATAGGAGCAAGAGAAAATAAAATGATAATTGGAGCCTATCACTTCTTTAGATTTGGAACCTCAGGTAAAAGCCAAGCCCAAAACTTTATCAATAACGTAGCCATAAATCACCTTGACCTCCCACCGGTCTTAGATGTGGAAAGGCATGGTAACTTCTTTTCATTCTCCAAAGCAAAAGAAATCAGAACAGAAATAAAGAACTATTTGCAGGAAATAGAAAGAAACTACTCCGTAAAGCCAATCATATACACCAATATCGATGGTTATGAAAGATATATAAAAGGATATTTTGAGCAGTATGAGATATGGATATGCAGAATATGCACAGAACCCCAAAATAATCATTGGAGCTTTTGGCAATACTCACACAATGGCAAGGTAAGAGGGATAAAAGAAAAGGTTGATTTAAACACCTTTAACGGAAGCAAAGAAGACTTTATCGATTATATTAATAAATTTAAAGAAAACCTATTATGAAAATACTAATAATAGACAATACGCATAATGTTTTGATAGATAATTTAGTCAATGCAGGTTTTCAAATCGACCATAGGCCCGATTACACAAAAGATGACATCGTTAGAGAAATAGGAAACTATGAAGGGGTTGTTGTAAGGAGCAAAATAGAGATTGACAAAGAGATAATCGATAAGGCGACAAACCTAAAATGTATAGCAAGAGTAGGAGCAGGGATGGACGCCATAGATATAGAATATGCCGAAAGCAAAGGCATTGTCTGTCTTAACTCACCAGAGGGCAATAGAGACGCAGTTGGAGAGCACGCCGTTGGAATGCTATTATGCCTTTTCAATAAAATGGCAGTGGCTGACCACCAAGTAAGGCTTGGACTTTGGAAAAGAGAAGAGAATAGAGGACTTGAGATAAAGGGAAAAACCATAGGAATAATAGGTTATGGCAATATGGGAAATGCATTTGCACAAAGGCTATCAGGATTTGATTGCAAGGTAATAGCCTATGACAAATACAAGGAAAACTATTCAAACCACTACGCCCAACAAGTATCTTTTGAAACCCTACTAAAAGAAACCGATATCCTCTCTCTCCATGTCCCCCTAACAAAGGAAACAAAATATATGGTAGATTATGAG
>JAGNRX010000012.1 GCA_017988355.1 Bacteroidales bacterium
TCTGACTTTATGGGAATAACATATCCAAACTTCTTTCCAAAACTAATTTTAGTAGTCCTTTCCTTGATTGGAATTATGAGTATCCCACTACTACTGACACCTCTAATCTCATCATTCTTCAACCCAATGGCAAATAGAGCAAAAGAAGGAGTTAAGATTAATTTTATCTATCCTGCATTATTTGGTACAGCTTTCCTATTCCTATGGATTTGCCCTTCTTTCTATATAAATGAAGTCTCTATCTTAGTTGCATCAATCCTAAGCTTATTAGTCTTCTCGAATTATGTTGTTAATAAATATAAATTCATTTCCCTTTCAAGTGAGTATGTAGATAATGATAGGTTTAATATTAAATTCGGATATATCTCATTAATCATCACAAGCATTATCCTTATTACAATAAAGATTATTCTGAGTAATGGAATTATGCTAAGAAGTTCTGGATATAGGAGAGATCAGCTTGATGGAATATTCTACTCATCTCTAATTGGTGTTTTAGTCCTATTCTTCTTGTCAATTATTATCTATTCTATTTTTTCAAAAAGGAAAAAGAGAGAAGAGTTTAATCAAGAAATGGCAGCTACTCTTGACAATATCGAACAGGAGACAATGGATATAAGTATGTTAGAAGGAACAAAATGGAGCAATATAGGCGAAAATATTAAGAAAGCCCAAAGCATGGAGGATAATAGGGACGAAGAATAGAATCTTAAACCCCCTATCTATCTTTTTTGCTTAAAGAATAGGAAATCAAAAAGCAAGATAATAAGAATTGTAGATATAGAACTAAGAACAATTCTGAATAGAGTTTTGAATATCTCAGCAAAACTAAATATCTCAAAAGTAAAGTAGAAGAAGTGGTGTATGAAAACTAATATTGCTAAATAAGGCAAGAAATTAGATAAACCCATCTCGGCAATTGAAGGCCTAAGATTTGATTCAATCTCCTTCCCTGAGAAGAAAACATTAATAAATATAGGTCTAATAAAACCAATAAAGGTTAGGACAGCACAGTGAAGACCAATATATCCTGAAAACATATCCACAACAAAACCCATAGAGAAAGAAAGCATTAGGACAGCCCACTTAGGAGTGTTTGTTGGTAGCATAAGAATAAACCACACATAAATGAGTGGATTGACATAACCAACAAAGTGCATACCATTCAGAACGAAGACCTGAAAGGCCGCAATTAAGATAAAATGTAAAAATCCAAGTAAAATATCCTTATTCATTCTTTATATCTTTTGTTAGTTTTTCTTGTTCCTCCTTAAAGAAGTTCTTCACAATATAAACATACTCTAACTTATTATAATCAACAGAGAACTTAATATCCACAACGTAGAAACCAGTACCCTTATCTTTGTCAAATGTTGTTATCTTCCCAACCTTAATGCCCTCTGGAAAGTCTTGAGAGAAACCACTTGTTATAATAGTATCGCCCACTTTTAAAGGAATTGAAGAAGGAATGTCAATAAGCTTACCTTTTGAATAATCGCCACCATCCCAAACCAAAGTACCTGAAATCTTTGTTCTTGCATTCTTAATATTTGGACGAGAATCTTGATGCAGCACACTCATAACCAGTGAAAAGTTCTGAGAAACATTAATAATTACCCCAACAATACCATCAGGACTAATAACTCCCATGTTTTTCTTAACCCCATGCAAAGTCCCCTTATTTAAGATAAAATAGTTATTCCTCTTATTAATAGTTTTTTGAATAACCTTAGCATCAATATACTCATACTGTTGCTTATATATAGTGTCATTATATTGGAACGTCCTATGCTGATACTTCACATAAGAGCTTTCAATCTTACTCCTAAGCATAGCATTTTCTCTAACAAGCGCTTCATTTGAAGAACCTAAAGTAAAATAATGAGAGATATTCTGAGTATGATTACTAACATTCCCAACAGTTTCATTAGCAAAAGCAGTGATAGCAGAGCCTTGGTAATAAGAGTTCTGACTAATAATAAAAATAGCAAACCCTTCAAGTAATATGAAGAGGAAAATATAATAATACCTTTTTAGAAACCGAATAAGATTGCGCATGTAAACCTTCTTTAATCTGCAAAAATAGGAAGAAATTTTGTCATAAATAAAAAAAGTATTAGTTTTGCCTCAAATAAATCTTAAAATTACAAAATCATGAAGAAAATCATTTTATCTTTAATGCTATTAGCTCCATTCTTTTTCTCTTCTTGCCAAGAAGCAGCAGAGTTAACAGGTTCTATGGAACTAACAATCGGAAATGAAACACATAGCTTTCCAGTAGCAACATTTCTTGTGCAAGGCGACAGAACAATAATAACATCAACAGACGTAGCTAACTCAGCAACAATAATTTTTAAAGGCAAAACCGCAAAGACCTACTCACTTGGAATTGGAGCTAACCTAGAAGAAGTATTAGCAAACCTAAACAGTTTAGATAATGCAGAAAATGTAATAATCTATTACCCAACAGGAGCAGTTGATGACTCATATATCTCAATATACGGAACCCTACAAGTAACAGAATACACAGACAAAAAAGTTGTTGGAACCTTCACCGGATTTGGAATAACCAAAAAACAAGCAACAGAAGGAGTTGTAGATATCATTACCTCACAAAAGAAAGCTATTACAGGAAAATTTACAGCAAAAGCAGTGAACTAAGAAATTTAAGCAAAACTTAATCATATCAAAAGAGCTAAGCATTTATTTGTTTAGCTCTTTTTCTTTAGTAAATCTTAGTATCAAAATCCATAACCCCAATCCTAAAAACTGTAAACCAAAATCAGAACGATATAAAACAAATGTAAACTATATTTAGTCTTAATTCCAAAACTGCCAATCAAGCTTAGGATTCCTTAAAAATACTGTCTTAAATTTCTAAAATGCTATCATAGTCTTCCAAATCTTTACTTTCATAACGCTCTATTGCCAATATAAAGAAAGTATGTTGGCAACATAGCGCCTCTTCATTGCCAATGCAGAGCTGTTCCATTGCCAATGAAGAAGCTCTCCATTGGCAATAGAGATTCATCCAATCAAAGAAAGAAATCTCTAAAGCCTGATAATAAAAGATTTATGCTTGATTATTTCAGTATATTTTAGCTGTTGGTAATTTGGGGTATTTGCATAATGCAAATCTTATATAAAGGGGGGTAAATTATCGCAGTAATTATTAAACAAACATTGATATTTGTGTCTCCTGTTTTGGACTCATTTTGTCAAGGAACTCGCTCCATTTTGAAGAGTCAATGTTTAATGAGTATTTATTGTTTAAGATAAGAATTTGTTTGTCAATTTCTTGTTTGGGAATTAGTTGAGCAATTTTATATAAGTCTAATCGCATTAATAATTCTTTTGTGAAAACTCTTTTTGCATCAGCAAAGGTAATAGATTTTAAAAACTCCTCGGTTATTTTTGAGTTTAATAGAATTATTGAATAAACAGCAAATTCGATATTTTCAAATCCTATAAAATAACAAGTATCATCTAACATAACAGGCTTGCCATTTTGAGGTAATACAAGTGTAAAATGATAAGTTTTATATAAGCCTGAAATCGCTACTTTATAGGGTTTAAATGAATAGTCTCCAATGCCGAAAATAGAAAACATTGGTTTGCCTATATAAATACTAGATTTCCTATCCATAAATCTGCTTAAATTACTATTTAGATAATCATAAGTTTTAGGATATAGTTCTTTTATATAGTTAGTTGCTTGACCTACCTTTTTTTGTGTTACAATTGTGTATTTTCGTGTTTCCTTAATTACAGTATTCTTTAAATCTGAACTTTTTAAAAGCCCAAAGACCAAGTCCTGCTCAATAAAAACATCTTGAGATAGATTATTAATAAAGTGAGAGTTTAGTTTCTCAAGTTCCATTATTGCAGTACAGTCATGTTTTATCCCTTGTCGCCATATAAATGGGCAGATATTGTCAATTTGACTTGTTTCTATATAATTATCAATATTAGAAACGAATTTAGAGCTTAGCCAGCCAAATTTCAATTTGTGCTTAATGGTATAGAAATCAAATTCTTCACAGTCAAAGGTTGGTTCTGCATTTAATTTACAATAGAGTAAAGAGGCTTCAACAGAGACATTGAATTCTTTTTTACTATCAATATTGTATTTTTCTAGTTGTTTGATTTGAAACTTCTTTGATTTCTGTTCAAAGACTATGTTCTTAATAACGGAGTTCTTAACTAAAAGCGATAAAGTCCCATTATGGGTTTGAAATGCTTCAAGTAACATAATGATAATGTATTCAGCGATATCAAAATTCCCTTTACCTGTTATTGCATCTAAGCCATTTTGATTTTTAAAGTTCTGTTTTTTTGGTAGGTTTGTAGAATTAAGGCTGCCTAATTTTGAGTTTGTAACCCAAGGTGGATTGCCGATTATTAGTAGGTCGTCTTTCGGAAACTGCTTTGATATTTTATGGAAGTCAAAATCAAAAACGCTTAGATGTATTATTGTAATCTCTGGTTTATTTGAGTTTAAGTTTGATAGAAAGAAGTCAAGAATATTAAATTTTGTTTCCCAAACGTATGGTTTATAAACTTCTATTCCAATAATAGTTTTAATTTCTTTAAAGATTCCCAATGATGCAATTATGAAATTACCCTTACCGCAGGTTGGTTCAATAAGTAGTTTAGGTGAAGTCCCTTTTGTGGATAAGCTTTCAGTTACTTGTTTTGCTAAATTTTCATTTGTTTGAAAGTCACCATACTCTTCTCTGTCTGGTTCTTCTAATAAATTTTCATTTGTTTCTTCTAATAAGTTTAGTACAGAGGTAAAGTCATCAGAATTAGGGAAAAAGTATTTTATACCACAAACATCAACCAGTTTTTGGTTTGCTAATTCAAAAGAACTAATGTTTCTCAACGTTTCTTTTAAGAAAACTGATGCCTTATAGGAGATGCTTGCGTCAAATATCTTCATTATTTTATCATCTTATCAATGACTTTATATATTCCAGAAACCTTTTCACTTAATGTTACTATTCTTTGATATTGCAATCTCCATTGTAAGGCATTTGAAATTGTTAAATACCCTTGTTCAGGTGGTGATTCTAATATTAGTTCTGCCAATCGAGTTAATGAAATCTCATCAGCAGGTATGTGTTTATCATTTAAATATGACACAATATCCTCACAATTAGCTTTATCTCTAACCATTTCTCGCAATCTATAAGTTGTAGTGTAGTCAGCAGTTCTTTCTTTTGAAATAAATGAGCAACTTATAAAATTTAATGACGCAGTCTTTGTTTTTGGATCATCTATTTTATCATATACAAAGACAAGTAGATTATATCCAAGACCAAAAATCTTTTGCTTTGCATCTTTAAAAGGACAAGAAGATTGAGGTTGTTTTATAGATGTAACCTTTATATCAGTTAATATGTCTTCTGCTGGCAAATCAATTCCAATAGCAGAGGATCCAATTAAGGTTTCGTATTTTTGATTTAATTGGTTTTGAAACTTATGCTCTATATGAGTTCCTAATGCTTTCCCATCAGTAATACCAAAAAGAGTGGCATTCATAATTTTAGATTCATTAATACAGAAATCCTTAGCTTCTGCAATTAATCTTTCAATTGTTAGTTTCTCCTTCATTCTTTAAATTATTTATTCGACAAATTTAGTCATTTTTTTCTAATTCAGACTTCCCCTAAATTTCGCATAAGTCATAACAAATAAGACTATGAACATTTTTTGGTTTAAATCAGCTTAATTAATTTGCATTTCAATAGTATTTATCACTTAAAGAAAATAAAAAAGGCTACCATTATTAAGTGGTAGCCTTGGTTTGAGGTTTTGGGATAAATCTATTATCCTAATAGTTCTTTTATTATTTGGGATACTACTTTGTTATCGGCTTTGCCTGCGAATTGTTTTTGTGCTGCTCCCATAACTCTGCCCATATCTTTTGGGGATGTGATGCCAAGGCCTTTGATTATGGCTTGGAGTGTTTGGCGTATTTCTGCTTCACTTAGTTGTTGAGGTAGGTACTTTTCGATTATTGCGGCTTGAGATATCTCTACATCGTAAAGTTCTTGGCGATTCTGCTCTTTATAGGTTAAGGCCGCTTCTTTTCTTTGCTTAACAAGGCGTTGGAGGGTTTGAATTTCTTCTTGCTCTGACACTTCTGTTCCGCTCTTACTTGTTTTGATAAGTAAGATTGCTGCTTTAACGGCTCTTAGGGAATCTAATTTTTCTCTGTCTTTTGCTAACATTGCTGTTTTTATGTCAGCATTTATTCTTTCTTCTAAACTCATATTACTCATTTGCTCCTATTTCTTTTAAATTTTCTTCTATCATTTCTCTTAGTAACTTAATTATATCATTATTATTAAATGGTATTCCATCTAAGGCTTCTTTTATTTCTTGGGTGTCAAAAACGTAAACGTCTTTATCTGTTTTATAGGTCAGAATAAACCTTATTTCTTCGCTCTGTGCAATTGTCAAAACGAAAACTCCTGCAAGGTCTCCAAGGGGTGGGCGGTCTATATTATTATGTTCAAACGAAAAATTCAGTTTTGTTCCTACGCCAACTTCACTCTCAATATGAAATTCTCCATTACAGTTTTCTGCATTCATCTTAATAAGGGGCAAGCCCAAGCCTACCTTCCTTGTTGTCCTGGTTGTGCTATATGGGTCGGTTACTTTTGCTAAGAACTCCTTAGTCATTCCCTTGCCGTTATCTGTTATGCAGAAACTAAATATATTATCCTTTATGCTATCTTCAATGTCTAAGGTTATAAGGGTAGAATTAACTGCGGTTGAGTTCTGGAGTAGGTCTAAGATATGTAGTGATAGGTCTTTCATTCTTTTATTCTATTATTGTTTCTATATAACGTCCTTCTTGTCCTCGTATTGCTAAGCGAAACTCATCGAAACTTAGCTCTTCCATAATCAAATTGCAGTAAACCTCTCCCACATTATCAATATAGTGTGAGTCGGAGTCTTGAATAAATTGGAATTTCTTTAGGTAGGCGTTCTTTTTGATGAAATTAGTCTTTGAAACTTGTCGTGAGATTTCAAAGGCATCGGCTTTTATGTCAGGGGGAACAAATCCAAGTTGTGAGATAAGGCTGTTGGCTGCTTTGTTTATGTGAGCTGGAACGAATAATCCGTCTAAGGAGTGAACCTTATCGTAAATCTCGTCAAGGTCTGCATCAATTGCATTAATTAATAGGAATTCCTTTTGGTCTATTATCTCTTCTTCTCTGTTTACCACAAGCTGGTATCCAAATTTATCTTCATCAAGGGGGATTTTCATAAGCTTATCGTCAAGCCATATTTGAAACTCATCTAAGCTTTCATCATCTGGGAAAAAGCATAAGCAATGAGCCTCTTCTTTTGAGGTAACTTCTGCTCCCATAACCACGAAAATACCATTTTCTTTACCAAGCTCTTTTGCTAATTTTGCGTGAAGAGTGGAATTATGGTCGGTTATTGCAATACAATCCAATCCCTTTTCCCTAGCCTTTGCAATGATATTTGTGGGACTCATCTCCAAATCACCACAAGGCGAAAGAACAGTATGTAGGTGCAAGTCGGCCTTAAAGGATTGCATTAGTCTTATTTAAGCAATGCAAATATCTCTCCAGTTATCTCAAAAGCCTCTTTGCTTGTTGAAAGAATAGGGATACCCTCTTCGTTGCTTTGTTCTATGGTGTCTTGATTGGGTTCTAGGTCTTTAACCAAAACAATACAAGCAAGGTCTTTTAGGGATGCAATAGCCATAATGTTTTTATGAGTTTGTAGGGTTATCCAGCATTGTCCCATTTCTGCATTTCCCATAACATCACTCAAGAGGTCAGAGGTATAACCTCCATCAATAACATTGTCTAAACCTTCCTCTCCAGAGATAATTCTAAGGTCTAATTTCTCTTTTAATTCTCTTACTGTCATAATTAATAGGTTTTATTCTAATTAAATCTCTTACTTATTTCATCTTTTAAGAATTCTGATGCTCTTTCTGTTATGTCTTTCTTTCCAGCAAGGCTTTCAAGGAGCTTTCCTGCAAAAGCAGTTGGGTTGGTTTCAGATGCGTTGCTTGAATATAGATTATTTATTAGGCTTATTGTTTCATCTTTTGCATTCTTAACATGAACCCAAGCTTCGTTTGAGATATATAATTGCTGAGATTGGTTATACTCATACTCGTTCTTAATGGTCTGAATCATTACATCCTTAAATAATTGTGTTTCCATGCCAGCTTGATAGCAACGAACAACCAAAGCACTTAGGTTTATCCTTTCCAAAAGCATTATAAGTCTTTCATAAGCTTGTAGTTGGATTGGTGTAACGATAGAGCTTACTTCTTTGGATTGGATTTTATGAAGCTCAAGAAGTTTCATCTTCTCTTCATTCTGAATAAAACCTTTAAGGGATTTAATATTATAGTAGCTTGTAATAAACATAGCTAAAATAAAGGTTAAGCATAGGATAATAGAAACTGTAATTGTCATAATGAATTGTCTTTATTATTTTAATCTAATTTCAATACTGCAAGGAAAGCTGACTGAGGAACTTCCACATTACCTACTTGACGCATTCTTTTCTTCCCTTCCTTTTGTTTGTCCAATAGTTTCCTCTTACGTGATATATCTCCACCATAACATTTTGCGGTAACGTCTTTTCTAACTGCCTTAACAGTTTCACGAGCAATAATCTTAGATCCAATTGCTGCTTGAATTGCTATATCAAACTGTTGTCTTGGTATTAGTTCTTTAAGTTTCTCGCACATCTTTCTTCCAAGAGGATAAGCATTATCAACGTGGGTTAGGGTGGAAAGAGCATCAACAGGGTCTCCATTTAAAAGGATTTCAAGTCTTGCAAGCTTTGAGGGTTTAAATTCAGATGGGTGATAGTCAAATGAAGCATAGCCTTTTGAAATTGACTTAAGTTTGTCGTAGAAATCAAAAACAACTTCTCCAAGAGGCAGTTCAAAGATAATTTCTGCTCTATCGCAAGTTAAATATGTTTGGTTCTTAAGAATACCTCTCTTTTCTATGCAAAGGGTTAGTATAGCTCCAATATATTCTGCCTTAGTAATAATGGAAGCAATAATATATGGCTCTTCGATATAGTCGATATAGTTAGGCTCTGGCAGTCCTGAAGGGTTATAAACATCAATACACTCTTTCTTATTAGTATAAACCTTATAGTTTACGTTAGGAACGGTAGTAATTACATCAATGTTAAATTCTCTTGTCAAACGTTCTTGTATGATTTCCATGTGTAGAAGTCCTAAGAAACCACAACGAAAACCAAACCCTAAGGCAAGAGAACTTTCTGGCTCAAATGTAAGACTTGCATCATTAAGTTGTAGTCTTTCAATAGAGGCTCTTAACTCTTCATAGTCATCTGCATCAATAGGATAAATGCCTGCAAAAACCATTGGCTTAACATGTTCAAATCCTTCAATAGCTGATGTGCATGGGTTTTCAACAGTGGTTATTGTATCCCCAACATTAACCTCTTTTGAAGTCTTTATGCCTGAAATAATATAACCTACCTGTCCACAACCCAAAGTAGGGCGTGCCTCAGGCTTAAGTTTTAATACTCCAACCTCATCAACATTATATTCTTTATTTGTATGGAAGAACTTAACCTTTTGTCCCTTGGTCATTGTTCCGTTAAGGATTCTAAAATATGAAACTATACCTCTAAAACTATTGAAAACAGAGTCAAAAACCAAGGCTTGAAGTGGTGCATTTGGGTCACCTTTTGGACAAGGGACCTTTTCAATTATGGCAGATAGTATCTCATCAATTCCAATTCCAGTCTTACCGCTTGCCCTAATAATATCTCCTTCATCACAACCAATAAGTTCAATTATTTGGTCGCTTACCTCTTCTGGCATTGCGTTTTGAAGATCCATTTTATTTAAGATAGGGATAATCTCAAGGTCGTTATTTAAAGCTAAATATAGATTAGATATTGTTTGAGCTTGAATTCCTTGTGTTGCATCAATAATAAGTAATGCTCCTTCGCAGGCTGCAATTGAACGCGATACCTCATAACTAAAGTCAACGTGTCCCGGAGTATCAATTAAATTAAGCAAGAATTTCTCTCCCTTATATTCATACTCCATTTGAATTGCATGAGACTTAATAGTTATCCCTCTTTCTCTCTCCAAATCCATATCATCTAAGATTTGAGATTGCATTTCTCTTGCTGTAATTGTTCCAGTACGTTCTAATAGTCTATCTGCTAAGGTGCTTTTGCCATGGTCTATATGGGCAATAATACAAAAATTTCTTATATTTTTCATCGGCAATTTTTCGGTCAATGTCTTTTGTTTTACATTTAACTTGCAAAGATACAATAAAATGAAACAAAGAAAGAAAATTTTAAAACAAAGGAAGAGAAAATTAATACAAAGAAAGAAGAATTTAAAACCAAGAAAGAAGAAATTGTTTTATTAAGTCTAAAAATAATAATACCTTTGCATTAATGCAAACGGGAAAAGTAATTAGAACAACAGGAAGCCATTATACAGTACGCACAGATAATTATGAATTATTTGAGTGTCGTATAAAAGGAAAGTTTAGGATTAGTAATATTAAATCAACTAACCCTATTGCTGTTGGTGATATTGTGGATTTTATTCCTCCAACTCCAACAATAGAAGGAGTGATTGCAAATATTCACGATAGGAAGAACACCTTGGTTCGCCGCTCGACCAACCTTTCAAAACGTTCTCAAATAATTGCTTCAAACATAGACCAAGCTTTTCTAATAGTTACGATTGCTTACCCAAGAACATCAACAGGGTTTATCGATAGATTCTTAGTTACAACTGAGGCTCATCAAATCCCAACAATCATTGTTTTCAATAAGATTGATATTTATAATGAAGAAGCTCAGGCATTTGCTAATGAGACAATGGCAATTTATAGAAATGTAGGCTATGAGTGTGTTGAGGTTTCTGCTCTTAGGGGCGATAATATTGAACTTTTAAGAGAGATGATGAAAGATAAAACCACACTTCTTTCAGGACATAGTGGGGTAGGGAAGTCAGCTCTTATAAATGCAATTGATAGTAATCTAAATCTTAGGACTGGACTCATATCATCTGCTCACATGAAAGGAATGCACACTACAACCTTTGCAGAAATGTTTCCCCTTGATTTTGGAGGAGATATAATTGATACGCCAGGGATAAAAGAATTTGGAATGTTTGACTTTCAGAAAGAAGAAGTAGGACTTTACTATCCAGAGATGAAAGCTCGCTTAAAAGGTTGTCAATACTATAACTGCACACATGAGCATGAGCCAAAATGTGCAATAAAAGCAGCAGTTGAAACAGGAGAGATAAGCATTGAAAGATATTCTAATTACATAAACATTATGCATGGCGATGAGCTTAAGATTGAAAGGTGGGAGGATAAGTAATGAGAGTAGTTATACAGAGAGTGAAAGAGGCAAGCGTTGAGATTGATAATAAACTTAAGAGCTCAATTTCACAAGGGATGTTAATACTATTAGGAATAGAAGACCAAGATAATGAAAAGGATATTGAATTCTTATGCCAAAAGATATGCAAGCTAAGAATATTTGATGATGAAGATGGAGTGATGAACCTTTCTGTAAAGGATATTAGTGGAGAAATTCTTTTAGTTAGTCAGTTCACTCTTCATGCAAGCGTTAAGAAAGGAAATCGACCAACATATATAAGGGCATCTAAACCTGATATTGCAATTCCTATGTATGAGAAATTTATTAAAACCCTTGAAAAAGAGTTTGAAAAAGAAATTAAGACAGGGGAGTTTGGAGCAGATATGAATATAGTTTTAATTAATGATGGTCCAGTAACAATAATTATAGATAGTAAAAACATTGAATAGATTATGGAAAAGCTAACAACGGTAAATATTATAGCAGGTATAATAGTTCTTCTCTCGCTTGCGTTAATATATATAGCCTTATATCAATTTGGTAAATGGGCTAAGAAAAAAACTCAAAGAGATGATTATTTCGAACAAAAAATAAAAAGATGGAAACGATAATATTAGTATTTGGTATAACAATAGCAATTCTGTTGCTTTGCTTTATCTTTATAGGCATAAAGATGTTTATAAAGAAGAACGGAGAATTTAAGAAACAATGCTCAACAGTTGACCCAATGACAGGAGAAAGACATGGTTGCACTTGTCAATCGAAAGTAGTTAAAACTGAATGTGATAATGCAGATAGGCTTCACGAGATAGATAAGGCTAATGAAGAAAGAACTGAAGAACTAGACCAGGAGGAATAAATAAAGAATCCTTTTAGTTTAGTAAGTGTTCTCTTACCTTATCATTAAAAGCTTTCGATGTCTTATAGTTATGCTTTCTAATTAAGAGATTTGCCCTTTCGTAGGAGCCAAAATAGGTGCCGCTTAATATTCCAGCACCACCAAGATATGCAGTTATGTAATTTGCAGTAATGACATTATATACGCCAAACGTTAGGACTGAAGCATTGAGAAGAAAAGCTGAAATTCCTTCTAATGTATTTCCTGCGTAAAGATGTCCTAAGCCAGGCACATAAGCTAAGTATCTTCCTAATTTCTCACTTTTCTGTTTAGGGAGTTTCTTATAAATATCATCTATTTCTTTCTTTATTTTATCCTGATTACCTTCAAGTGTCACTACCCACTTGTCTGCAATAGTCTTTGCCTCTTGGTATCTCAATAATTCATTATAAACAAAAACCTGTAAAAGGAGGGTGCTTGAGCATTGGCTACTATCAATATTTAGATACATATCTTCAATCGTTACTGAGGCTTTTTCAAATTCACCACCTAAGT